>DATHDR010000343.1:0-5976 GCA_035318965.1 Verrucomicrobiia bacterium
TTATGCGTTCAGGCGCCCGCGATTATGGCCGCGGGTGTTCGGGTATCACGAGCTCTTCCACCTTGCAGTGATCAGCGCGAGCGTCACGTTCTACGTGATCGTCGTGCATTACGCAGTCCCTTTCCCAAGGAGCTGATCAGACAGGGGGCACTCCGTGTTTGCGGTCCGAGCGCGCTGAGACCCGCGTGCTGTAGGCCTTGAACCGCGTGATCAGGGCTTCGCGCAGGTCCTCGGGTTCCACCACGTCGTCGACGATGAGGTTCGAGGCGAGCTTATAGAGGTCGACGTCCTCGCGATACTCGTCCTCGAGCTGCTTGCGGCGCGCGTCCCTTTCTCCCTCGGGCAGGTCTGCGAGCTTGTTGAAGAAAACCGCGTTGACCGCCGGCTCGGGGCCCATGACCGCGATTTGCGCCGATGGCAGCGCGATGACGGAGTCGGAGTCGAACGCGGGTCCCGCCATCGCATACAGGCCCGCCCCGTACGCCTTGCGCACGATCACGCTGATCTTCGGCACCGTGGCTTCGGAGACCGCGCTGATCATCTTCGCGCCGTGCCGGATGATGCCGCGCTTTTCGACGTCCGTGCCGATCATGAAACCAGGCACGTCGGCCAGGAAGAGCAGCGGGATCTCGAACGCGTCGCAAAGCCAGATGAAGCGCGCTGCCTTGTCCGCCGAATCGTTGAAGAGCACGCCGCCCTTCTGCATCGGCTGGTTGGCGAGGACGCCGATCGCGTGCCCGTCCAGCCTTGCGAAGCCGGTGAGCAGCTCCTTGGCAAACAGCTTCTTGATCTCGAGCCAGCTGCCTTCGTCGATTATGCCGTCGATCAGCTTGCGCATGTCGTAGCCGCGGTTGGCTTCGACCGGAATCAACTCGCCAAGCGGTTTAGCTGAGGCGCGCGCAGCCTTCGCCGCGATGGCGACCGGCTTTTCCCTGGTCCGCTGCGGCATGTAAGCGAAATAAGCGCGCGCGAACTCGATCGCTTCTTTGTCGTCCGCCACCAGCGCATCGCCGCAGCCGCTCTCGGTGCAGTGCATGCGCGCGCCGCCCAGCTCTTCGAGGCTCACCTTCTCCCCGACGACCACCTCGACCATGCGCGGCGATCCGAGATACATCGACGCGTTGCCCTCGACCATGATCACGACGTCGCAGAAGGCGGGGATGTAGGCGCCGCCCGCGGCGGAAGGACCCAGCAACAGGCAGATCTGCGGCACCAGTCCGGACAGCTGCACCTCGTTGAAAAAGATGCGTCCGGCGTGGCGCCGGCCAGGGAACATGTCGATCTGGTCGGTGATGCGGGCGCCGGCCGAGTCCACGAGGTAGAAGAGCGGCACACGAATCCGCCCGGCCACCTCCTGGATACGCACGATCTTCTCCACGGTGCGGGCGCCCCAGCTGCCCGCTTTGACCGTCGGGTCGTTCGCCATCACGGCGACCTGCCGGCCGTCGATCGTGCCGAGTCCGGTCACGACCCCGTCTGCGGGCAGCTCGTTCGCCAGGATGTTGGCGTACAGGCCGTCCTCGATGAAAGAGCCTTTGTCGAGGAGCAGGTCGAGCCGCTCGCGCGCGGTGAGCTTGTGCTGCTCCCTGAGCTTCGGCAGATAACGCGTGCCACCCTTGAGCGCCCGCTCGCGCAGCTCGCGATTTCGCGAAATGGTCACTACTTGCCCTTGAAGTCCGGCTCGCGCTTCTCGAAAAAGGCCTTGATGCCTTCCTTCGAATCCTCAGTCAGCGTGATCAGCGTGAACTGGCTGTGCAGGTAGTCGAGCGCCGCGCGGAACTCCATGTCCTGGTGGCGGTAGAAGGAGTCGCGACCAAACCGCATCGCCACAGGTGACTTCTTGGCGAGCTTGTCGGTGATCTCCTTGACGGCGCTGTCGAGCTGGTCGTGCGGCACGACCCGGTTGACGGCGCCGAACCCTTCCATCTGAGTCGCCGTCCAGCGGTCGCCAAGCATCTCCATCTCGAGCAGGATCTTGCGCGGCAGGTTGCGCGAGAGGATCGCCTGGATCATCATCGGCCAGATCCCGACGTTGATCTCGGGCAGGCCGAACGTGGCGGTGTCGGTCGAGACCAGGAGGTCGCACGCGCAAGCGAGCCCGAAGCCACCGGCGAGCGCATGCCCATTGATGCGGCCGACGATCGGCTTGCCCAGGCTTGACATCAGCGTGAAGAGCTCGACGAACAGATCTCGGCTCCGATGCCGCTCCAGGTCGGACATGCCTCCGTCGAAGCTGGTGAGGTCGGCTCCGGCGCAAAACGCCCTGTCGCCCGCGCCGGTCAGCACGATGACGCGCACCTCAGGCTCTTGCTGGCACCACCGGAACGCGGTGGCGAGGTCGCGAAGCATGGTGGCGGAGAGCGGGTTGCGCTGCTCGGGCCGATTCAAGGTGACGGTAGCCACGTGTCCATCGACAGCGACCAGAACTTGTTCGAGCGCCGGCACTTCAGTCACGCGGTAATCGTAGGTTTGTAGCGCCCTAGCCGAGTAGGCCCGTCGCGATGGCGATGCCGACCAGGATCAGCACTGTGCCGCCGATCTCCTCGCTCAACCCCTCGACGCGCTTGCCGAGCCGGCTTCCCAGCTCGAGCCCGACCAGCGACATGACGACGCTGACGGCGGCCATTGTGGCCGCCGCGAGCACGATCTGGATGTGGTACACGGCGAGGGCAAAGCCGACCGCAAGGTTGTCGATGCTCAACGCCAGGGCGGTGACGAGCAGGCTGCGGTCTCCCTGCGGCTTCTCTTTTTTCTCGAGGCCCCACCCCTGCCAGATCGTGTACGCGCCGGTGAGGATGAGGATGCCGCCGGCGACGTAGCCGGTCAGGTGGTGTCCGATGTAGCCGGCCGCCGCCTGGCCGATCAGCAGCCCGATGAGCGGCATCAACGCTTCGAAAAAGCCGAATGCAAGGCCGACTCGGATCCGGGTCCTGGTGTCGATGCCGCTGAGGCCGATCCCGATCGCCCCGGCAAAGTTGCTGAGTCCTACGGAGACGCTGACGAGCAGCAAGCTCAGCAGTGCGGGCACGGGCTGTAACTATATTGACGCCAAGATCGCGGGCGCTTTCTCGGCAATACTTAACAAAAATACTTTGCCGCGCAGCCAATTCGGATCCAGAATGGCACCGAATCTGCAACCGCCCCTGTCACCCAAAGTTAGGCCAGCAGTCGCTGAAACCATATAATCCCACCCCCCAAGAAAGAAATGAAGCTCAGGCAACGCGAACCTGTCGCGGCCACCGCCGCGACTTCCCAGGCGGATGGGATAGATCTCGACAAGCCAATCTTCACGCTGAGCGTGGCTTCCGAGATCCTCGAGGTGCACCCTCGGACTTTGATGATGTACGAGCACCTGAGCATGGTGCAACCGAGGCGGACCGTGACCAATCGCCGGCGCTACTCGCGTCGCGACGTGATGAAGCTGCAAGCCATCCAAACGCTCACCCGCGAGCATCACGTCAATCTCGCCGGCGTTCGCTACATCCTGGCGCTGCTCAAGCGCCTCCACAACGCGGGTGTCGAACCACCGGATGGCTTGAAAAACCTGGACGTGTCGCAGCTCGACGTCTGAATAACCCCAGTTCCGGGTTGATGGAAGGTAAATGTCAAAGAAGAGAAGACGCTTAGAGATCAAGGTCGAACCCCTGCCGGCTCCTTTTCAGATGGAAACAGCATCCTGCCCCGTGTGCGGCCGCGACTCGGCAGCGATCGGGAGGCGCCACCTCCAGATCGTGTTCCGCTGCGACGGGTGCAAGGTCGTCTTCAAGCGCAACCGGAGCTGGCCCTACATCTACTAGGCGCCTAAACGCCGGCCTGCCGCGTTTCTCTAATGTGGCGGCATGAGGCGGTCAGTTGGAAGAGCCGCTGTGTACGGCGTGCTGGTCGGTTTGGCGACGGCGGCCGTCGCCGAGGCCGTTCGGCCGCGTGGCGGAACCGCCGTGCTTGTCGACTGGCAGCAGGTCCGTCGCGCGGCTGCCGCGCGGTTCGATACGACCTCGATCGATCCAGCGGCGCTGGCCTCCGCTGCCATGGGCTATCGCTCGATGGCCGCTGAGCTCGAGAAGCCGATGCTCGAGTTCGTGGGCGGGCTTCCCAAGCGCGCAGCGCTGCCGAAGTTCGACGCCCTCGATCGCGTCGGCTGGCTCGACCTGAACCTGGCCATCCTGCGCCGGGTGATCGATCCCGTGCTTGAGACAGGACGAGTGCCCAACTCGCTGCTGGTCGAGGTCGGACGTTCCGGGGTCGACCACTACGTGGCTTTCATGCTGGCGTTCATCGGCCGCCGTGTCCTGGGCCAATACGACCCGCAGCTGCTTGGCGCCGAACCGGTCGGTGGCGAAGGCCTCTACCTCGTGGAGACGAATGTCGAGGAATGGGCGCGCCGGGCAGACCTACCCGGCCCGGACCTGCGGCGCTGGTTGATCCTCCACGAGATGACGCACGCGTGGCAGTTCGCGGCCCACTCCTGGCTGCGGCCGCACATGGAAAGCTCGATGCGGGTCCTCCTCGAGTCGGTGACGAAGCAGGGCGCTTCGGTGGCGCGGATCGCAGCATTCGCGGGCATCCTGCCGGCGCAGTGGCGGGTGATGCGCCAGGTCCAGGGCACGATGTCGGTCATCGAGGGGTACAGCAACCTCGTCATGAACGAGCTTGGATCCAAGCTGCTGCCGGGCTTCGATCGGCTTGAGAAGGCTTACCGCGACCGGAGCTCGGGCAAGAGTCCCCTCGAGGTCCTGATCTGGAAGCTGACCGGCCTCGACCTGAAGCTGCAGCAGTACCAGCGCGGTGAGGCGTTCTGCCGGGCGATCTTCGACCAGCACGGGATGAAGGTCCTTAACAAGGTCTGGACGAGCGAAGCGCACATGCCGCGCCTCGAGGAGCTGGCGCGCCCAGACGTTTGGTATCGAAGGGTGGTGCGGGTTTAAGCCCCTCTCCATAACCCTCTCCCCGAACGGGAGAGGGGATTGGCCGAACTCAGTCCTTTAGCTCTTCTTGTGCCGTTTCTTCGGTGATCGGCATCACCGTTACCGGTAAGTCTCCGATGTCGAAGTAGCGCACCGCCTTGTTCATGCGCTTGGCGATGCCGACCTGGACCTTGACGCCGAGCGAAATCCGTCCGAAGACCCAGACCTCATCGCAGCGCGCGAGCAGGTTGTTCATCGCTTCGCGCACCACATCCTTGGATACGGTGTGCATCAAGTAGTAGTCGAAGAGCATGAAGGGGCTGACAGGGACCATTCCAGAGTCCAGGACGAACTTCTGGATGTGAGCCCGCCAGTAGAAAACCTTGTTCGACATGGCGACATAGACCAGTCGCTTGGGATGCCGCAGCGTCTCTTCGGCCTGGTCCCGAGCGCTCGGTTTGGTGGTGGGCTGAAAGATCCGTTCGAGGATGTCCTCGGCGGCCTTCCCCGAGACTGCCATGCGTCGGGCTATCGTATCAGCCGTGCCCGAGGGCTCCAGATTCGACCTGACGGGGCGAGTCGCGCTCGTCACGGGGGCGAGCCGGGGCATCGGCAGCGCGATCGCCGGCGCGCTTGCCGAGCAGGGCGCTCAGGTCGTTCTCTCCAGCCGCAAGCAGCCGGACCTGGACGAAGAAGCCGCGCGGATCAACGCCACCTACCCTGAGCGCGCGTGGCCGATCGCTGCCCACGCCGGTCGCCCGGAGGACCTCGAACGGCTCGTGAAGTCGGTGATGGAGCGCTTCGCCCACATCGACATCCTGGTCAACAACGCCGCCACCAACCCTTACGTCGGCCCCGTGCTCGGAGCCGAGATGGCGGCGTGGGACAAGACTTTCGAGGTGAACCTGCGAGGGGTCTTCGTCCTGACGAAGCTCGTCTACGAAGCGTGGATGGAGACGCACGGCGGGGCGATCGTCAACGTCGCCAGCGTGGGCGGCCTGCGGCCCGGTCTTGGCCTCGGGGTTTACAACGTCACCAAGGCAGCCGTGATCATGCTCACGCGGCAGCTGGC
>DATHDR010000344.1:0-4320 GCA_035318965.1 Verrucomicrobiia bacterium
AGCCAAGAGGCCGCCAGTCTGCGGTCGAGTACGTCCCCGGCCCACGCTTCCCGTTTCCGGGTCGCGGCGCGGGTACCGAACGCCGCTGAGGTGCCTGGTCTCAGTGGGCGCAAGGTTGCTGTCCGGTTGCTGTACGACTGCCGCATGGCCGTCAACAAATAGTTGACAGAGAGCCGACATTGGTATTTGGATTTGGCTCCCCTCAGTGGACGGTCTTCGAACTCTTCTCCTTGCCCCGACCCCCGAACTGCGCGAGACCATGGTTCACTGGCATCTTGACGTGACCTAGGCGACCCACAATCTGCTTTGGTCTGAAGTTATCCTCGGACCAGGGGTGGCAACGGTGGGGGAACGCGGCGTCGGCGAGCAGTGTTCGGGGCCGATGGTCAGCTCAGTGCTTACAACCGCGGCTTCGCGGCAGCCGATCGACTTGTCGACTAATTGACACCGGTTCGGTCCCGAGAAATTCCCTAGGCCGGACAAGTCCAGACATGGATGGTCGGCCACGGAGCCGTTACCGAGCGCTCTCTGTCGTGTTCGAAAAAGGCGCGAGAGAGAAATTCCGACGTTCTCGCTACCACTGCATGTGTAGGACGCGCGACCCCTCGGCGGATCAGAGGGCAGGCCATCCAGCGTTTCGTGAATCCCTGCTTTCGCTAATGGGCACGATCTATCGGCTGACCCTAGGCTGAGGGATGCTGGAGCAGCTCAGAGATGGAGCCCTCGAACTTGGCCAGGCGTATGTGGACCGCGATCACCTCGTCAGAGCTGACCGGGTCCGTTGGGTCGATGTCGGTCTGGTGCTCGGTCCACTCCACACCGCACTCACAGCGGTGGAATAGGCAGCGGTCGGTGTGGGAGCGATAGAGGTAAACGGAGGCGTCCTCGAGCTTGCGTCCGCATACGCACTTGCCCGTTCCTGGTTCCAGGTTCGACTTTTGCATTGACGTACTACGGACTCAAGGCTGAGGGTGCCTGGACAGGTCATTTAGGCCAATGGGCACGTGCGGCGCCGCCTGGGCGCGTGCCCCACAAGGAGAGGACAAATCGAGTTGGGTCAAACCCAGCCGCCTTAACGCCGGGCTTCTAGGTCGAGAGGAAAGCTCCCTCCGACTAATCAGGGTGCTCTCCGTTGTTGTCCGGTTGCGGTCAATCGGTCTCAGACCGGCGACGTCGAGGCCGGATTCGAATTGAGAATATGGCTCACCTTAGTGGACTCTTTTGAACTTTTCTCCTCGCTTCCTCTCCTGAAGTACGGAGACCCGATGACGTTTTCGTTTGGCGGTCGCAAACAGTAGCCAACTATCCGCGCCACAAGAAACGGCTCTTTGCTTCGTTAACTCTTGTCAGCGTCATCACATTAATCGCAAGGGGTTGGCTGGATTTGCGTTGCCCCAGGGTCCTTAGTGGCGTAGGCGTGGCGGCGGTGATGGCCGCGGTCAGCCTCCTCATCGTTCCGGCCGTGCCGGTGGCCGCGGCGGCGCAAACTCTGCAGCCGGTCGGACAGCTCACCGTGCTGAATTTCGGCTCGGACCCCGGCCGTGCCACGCATCCCGCTCGCGCCGTTTCGCACAATCCGACCCGGGACCTGCTTGCGCACCGGCTGGCGAAGCAGCGGGCGTCGGCCAGGCTTCAGCTGGCATCCATCGCGACGACCTCTCCAGCCAACGCGGCTCTGTTCAACAACCTCAACCAGCCTGGTTTGAGTGTGTTCGACGAGAGTTTGTGTTGCACTCCTCCCGACCCCACCGGGGCGATTGGTCCGAACCACTACGTGGAGATGGTCAACGACCTTGTCGGGGTCTATGACCGCAACAACTTGAGCCTGCAGAGCTCCATGGATCTGGCGGCATTTGTCACGGCGTCGTCTGGAACGCTCAGCGACCCTCAGATCGAGTTTGATTTCACGGCCAACCGGTGGTTTTACCTCGCGGTCGACTTCGATATAACGAACAACAACAACTACCTCGTCTTCGGCTGGTCGAAGACGAGTGATCCAAGCGATCTCTCCAACGGGTGGTGCCGCTTTGGGGTCTTCACCGGTCGCACCCTCAACGACTTCCCCAAGCTCGGCCACGACGACAACTACCTGCTGTTCGGCAGCAACATCTACGACGACAGCGACCTGAACACCCAGATCAGCGCGCAGATCTGGGCTTATCGAAAGCCCTCGAATGGCGACGCTTCATGCACCGGCACCGGCGTCGCGACGTACTTCGCGGATGCCGCTCACGTGCTGCACAACGCCGACGGCACGCCGGCAGACACTCCTGTGCCCGCGAACACGACTGAAAGCTCGACGGGCGGGTACATCGTCGCCGCACATTCGGCGCTGACGGCGCCCGCCGGACCACGCAACAAGATCATGGTCTGGCACATGACGATGCAGTCGGGTTCGCCGGTTCTCGTCGCCAACGGCGACATCACGGTCAATTCATATGATGTGCCGGCGGACGTGCCCCAGCCGCAGAACTCTCTTGACACGCTCGACGGACAGCTGACGCAGGCGGTCGCGCGCCGCGATCCGGACGTAGGCGCGTTGGCGATCTGGACGCAGCACACTGTCGCCGGCGGCGGAGGTCGGTCGGTGGTTCGGTGGTACGAGCTGCTGCCGGCGAGCCTTGGCGTCCGCCAGGAGGCAGAAATCTCGAGCTCTACGAATTTCATCTTCAACGGCGCGATCTCCACGACGACGAACGGCAACGACGCCGTGGTTGAGTACAACAGCGCCAGCAGCACCCAAACACCGGTCATCGCGGCGCAGAGCCGCCAGGGCTCGACGCCGCTTGGATCCATGGATGCAGGCGAGACCGTTCTCGCCACCAGCACCGACGTCGACGTGGACTTCAGCTGTTCGTCGCCATACGGGCCGCCGTGCCGGTGGGGCGACTACTCGGGCGCCACGCCAGACCCCGTCAATCCGGGCGTGGTGTGGGGCAGCAACATGGTCAACGGGCAGGGCTTCTTCGGCTTCCCCCAGTGGACATCGCAGAACTTCGCGCTGACCACCGGTGGGACCGTTTCGCCGAACTTCAGCCTGGCCGTAACGCCGGCGAGCCAGGCAGTCGCGCCCGGAAGTTCTACGAGTTACACGGTCACTGTGACACCAAGCGGCGGTTTTACAGGTTCGGTGAGTCTTGCGGTGGGTGGGCTGCCCAGCGGCACGACCGGCAGCTTCAACCCCAACCCCGCCACCTCTAGCTCGACCCTCGCCGTAAGCACGGACCCAAGCACGCCGGCGGGTACTTATACGCTGACGATCACGGGCACCGACGGGAGTCTCAGCCACACCATATCGGCGACGCTTGTGGTCAACGCCCCCAGCCCACAGGACTTCAGCCTCAGCGCCTCGCCCTCGAGCCGCACGGTGAGCCAGGGGAACGCCACTTCGTACTCTGTGACCATCACTCCGAGCAACGGTTTCACCGGATCGGTCAGCCTCAGCCTGGCCGGGCTGCCGGTCGGGGCCAATGGCACCTTCAGCCCAAACCCCGCCACGACTGCAGCGACCTTGAACGTGTCCACCGCTTCCACCACTCCAGAGGGAAGCTACGTACTCACGATCACGGGCACGAGCGGCAGTCTGACGCACACGACGACGGTTACCCTGGTGGTGACCCCCGCCCCTGACTTTGGCTTGAGCGCTGCACCTTCCACAGCATCAGTGGCGGCCGGAGGTCGCGCAAGTTATACCGTGACGATCAACTCGCTCAACGGTTTCAGTGGCGCGGTCATGCTGAGCGTAAGCTCGTTACCCCCGAAGGCCAGCGCCTCTTTCAATCCTGATCCAGCGACGACTTCATCGACCCTAACGATTCGGACCAATCGAGGCCAAACTCCGCCAGGTAGCTATACAGTCACGATTACAGGCATGAGCGGGGGGCTGACGCACAGCGTTAGCGTGAATCTGGTCGTAACTTAGAGCGCGGTAGCACTCGCCGTCTCTTGTAGCCAACCGGTTTGGTTCACGACCAAGGCGGTTCGGGGCCGACCATCCGACATGCAGTACTGGATCTGGGCGCTGCCGCGTGACGGCCCCGTGACGATCTCGTGCGAGTGGCCTGCGGGTGGAATTCCGTTCGCGAGCCAGGAGTTCGAGGGGGAGCAATCCGCATCGCCGGCGACAGCAACACGAGACTGTGGGAGGGCGAGCCCTCGTCAGCCACGGCGCGTCAGCTAAGTGCCGGCTCGGACCGCCCCGCCCTGCGGCACCGGGCTCTGACCGTTCGGCCCCGCCTTGTGCCCGTCGCCCTCCGCCCACGCGTCCGTGAACTGGCTGTTGTACAGGTTGTAGTAGAAGCCCTCTCGGCCGATCAGCTC
>DATHDR010000345.1:0-5250 GCA_035318965.1 Verrucomicrobiia bacterium
GGTTCTCAGAGAATGAGCCGGCGGAGGCTCGAGGGCCGATGGATCCGATGCGGTCCTGGCTGGTCAGCGGCATCCATCTATTTGTGGTCGATCCTCGCCGCCGCTTCGGAGGTCACGGCCATTCGAAGGAGTTGCTGGTCATTGGCGACCGTGAGGCAAATGACGCCTCCGATCCTCTGCATCGGCTGGCGGGCTCACTCCACCGGCACACGCTTCGAGGTGGGCTCGAGCGACTGAACCCTGAAGAAAAGCGCCTCATCACACTCGCCTATCTCGAAGGCCGCACCAACCGCCAGATTGCCAGTGCTATGGGAGTCTCGGTCAGCACCGTTCGCCGGCGACTCGAAGCAGCCCTTGAGCGCCTTGACGCATATATAAGTCGCTCGGGCGCCTGGCTCTCCGCTGTCGTTATTCTCGCAGCGAGCTATGCGATGGGGCACGCGGCGAAGCTTGGAAGATGGGCCCCGAGTTTCGTGGGCTCGGCTGAGCGGGCCCAGAAGTTGGCTGTGACTTTCACCGCGGGCGCCGTGGCAATTGGCGCCGTCGGAATGCTTGGCGTCACCTCCGACTCAGCCACCCGTGAAAGGGCGGCTCCAATCGCCTCTTCTCCGTTCAATGTTCCGACCATCGCATCGACTCAAGAAGTCGGGTCCCGCGATATACCGCAAGAGGTTGTGCCGGGCGAAGATCAAACTTTCGCAGTCAAAGCCCGCGTCGACAGGTCCGATAAGGCCACGACAGCCGTTCTTCCGCCGCCCACGGTTGCTACCCACACAAACAACGGCTGCGGCGGCAACCCGACGAGCGCCCCGCCACCGGTTCCGGTCGGATCGAAGGACCATCAACCAACAGGTGCACCGGTGACTCACCCAACTGCCGGGGGCTGTCGAGACTAGCCAGTCGAAGTTACGTGGTGCCCCGCGAGGGATTCGAACCCCCGACCCTCTGCTTAGAAGGCAGATGCTCTATCCACTGAGCTAGCGGGGCGTAGCCGCCATTCGGGAGAATACCCGGGGGGACGGGGAAGTATGAGCGAGTCACTCGAGCGGCTGAAAACTATCCTGGCAGAGGTCACCGACCTGAGCCGGGCCGCCGCCGTGCTCGAATGGGACCAGGAGACGTACATGCCACCTGGCGGCGTGGGCGTGCGCTCCGACCAGCTCTCCACCCTTCAGCGACTCTCCCACGCCCGCTTCACGGCCGAGGACGTCGGCCGCCTGCTGAGCGAGCTCGAGGGCGAGACGGCGGGTCATCCCTACGACTCCTACGAGGCGAGCCTGGTCCGGGTCACGCGGCGCGACTACGACCAGGAGAGCAAGCTGCCGTCTGAGCTCGTCTCTGAAGTCGCTCGGGCGAGCTCCGCCGCGCGCCCGGTGTGGGAAAAGGCGCGTCGCGAGGCCGACTTCAAGATCTTCGCCCCGGCGTTGGAGAAGAACGTCGAGCTCAACCGCCAGATCGCCGACGCGCTCGGGTACCAGGACCGCCCCTATGACGCGCTCATCGACCGCACTGAACCGGGAATGACGACCGACCAGCTCGAGTCGATCTTTGCAGAGCTCAAGCGTGCGATCGTGCCGCTGGTCGCTGACATCGCGAGGCATGCCGACTCGGTCGACGACCGCGTTCTGTATCGGGGATTTGAGCCCGCTCTGCAGGTCAAGTACGCGCTGGACCTGGTGACCAGGCTCGGCTACGACCTCAAGCGCGGACGGCAGGACATCTCCACGCATCCCTTCTCCACCTCGTTTGGGCCCGGCGATGTGCGCATCACGACGCGCGTGTCGCGCGACTTCTTCAACGAATGCCTATTCGGCTCGATCCACGAGTCTGGACATGCCCTGTACAACCAGGGGATCGGCGACGACATCGACCGGACTCCCCTGTGGGGTGGCGCGTCGCCGGGCGTGCACGAGTCGCAGTCACGTCTGTGGGAGAACCTCGTCGGTCGGAGCCGCCCATTCTGGAAGCACTTCTTCCCGAGCTTGCGCAGCGCGTTTCCCGAGCAGCTGCACGACATCAGTGACGAGGCGTTCTTTCGCGCGGTCAACAAGTCATATGCATCCCTGATCCGCGTTGAGGCTGACGAGGTGACGTACAACCTGCACATCCTTATGCGATTCGAGCTGGAGAACGAGCTGCTCGAAGGCAAGCTCAAGGTGCGCGACCTGCCAGAAGCTTGGAACGACCGCGTGAAGTCGTACCTTGGGATCACCGTCCCCAACGACCGCGAGGGAGTCCTGCAGGACATCCACTGGTCCTACGTGAGCTTCGGCATTTTCCCTGGCTACACGCTGGGGAACCTGATCGGGGCGCAGCTGATGGAAAAGATCCGCGCGGACCTTCCCGACCTGGACGCCCAGTTCGAAGCCGGTCAGTTCGCGGCGCTGCTTGGGTGGCTGCGAAAGAACGTCCACCGGCACGGACGTAAGTTCACGCCCGACGAGCTGCTCGAACGCGCGACGGGCAGGCCGCTAACTGCGGCGCCCTGGATCGCCTACGTTCAGAACAAATTCGGCGCTCTATACGCGATCAAGCCGGCGCGGATCTAACTCAGCCGCTCAGAGAACGTAAAGCACTCCATCATGTCTCCGATCTTCGACGAGCCGTCCCGAGGTGGCGCGGGCGGCCCCAGAGCCTGGCCATTGGACGCGGCGTTGTTGGACCCGCCGGGAGTGGACGTGTCGAACGCATGGTTTGCCGAGGCCAGGGTCGGAAGGCTGAAGACCCGCTCGATGAACTTGAGAATGGAGGTGTGCTCATAAACGGTCGGCTCGAGATGCATCGGCTTGGCAAACGGAGAGATCACCCATGTCGGCACGCGAATGCCGAGGCCGTATGCGTCGAGCTGGGGCGAGGCGACATGGTCGAAATAGCCGCCGGACTCGTCGTAGGTGTGAATGTAAACGGAGCTTGACCACGCGGACGACTGACGCAGCGCTGTGATCAGCTCCTGCTGAAGACCCATTCCAACTGAAACGTCAGCCGGCGGGTGCTCATCCAATCCCCTCGCGAAGCTGGGAATGATGAACGAAACTTGCGGCAAGCGGCCGAGGTTAAGGTCGTTGAGATACTCCCCCTTGCTACCCCTCGTCCGCTGGTCGTGAGCCCAGCGCTTCCAGAACACGAACGCGTTGTCGGTGTTGCCGAACGGCACGCTGTCCATGGTCATGTTGTAGACCTTCCAGCTCACGCCGGCATCCTCGAGGAGGTCCAGGATGATGGGGTAGTCGAAGACGCCGTATCCCCACACCCCGTTGGTCGTGATGCCACCCGATGTACCCGCCGCGAGATAGAAGCGATTCGGCCAGGTCGGGCCCATAAGCGAGCAGAAGTAATTCGTGCAGAGGGTGGATGACTCGAACAGGCTGTAGTAGAACGGTAGATCCGCAGCCGTGTAGTAGCCCATCGCGTCGATCCCGTCTGTTGTGTAGAAGCCGTCCATCGCTCCACCGTGATATTCGTCGTGCATCGCGAACCAGTTGTGTCCGATGTCAGGTGTGGACAGGCTGGTGAAGTGATACGGCGCAACGGTCCCGCCCGTCCCGTTCGGCTGCGTGTAACCCTGCGGGACTCCGTACTTTCCCGCGAACGACGCGAAGCCGTAGTAATGGTCGAACGAACGGTTCTCTTGCATGTCGACTACCACATGTCGGATCGGGATGCTTCGCGGGCGTGATTTGATGACGGATGCAGCAGCCGGAATCAGAGGCGCCGCGAGACCGGCGAGACCTATGGCGCCTGCACCCTTTAAAAAGGTGCGCCGATCGATTCGCGACATTTCGGTACCCCTCACTTCGCGCTGCGGTGCGCGCGGCTCGAGCCAAACCTATGCCGGCAGCGTACTACCAGCCTTAAGGGTTGGCGAGTACCAGATTCTTAACCCGCGGGCCGGCACAAGGGCCAAAACCAGGCCGAAGAGAGTTAGCCGAAGTCGATCGGGGCCAGAACTTCGCGGTTCACCTCGAGCTTGAAGATGTCCGGCCGCCCATAGTGCCCCGCCACGTCCAGCGTCCGTTTGGCCGCTGACGCAGTCATCGGGTCGCACTCGGCGTAGAGAATGCCGTGCTCCTCGTGGAGCGGACCGGCGACGATCCTTCCGCCAGGGCTCACGATCACCGAGTCGCCCGGGTTGTACCACTCCTCGAGGTCGGGGAAGAGCTGCGCCCGTTTCGGAAAATCTTTCGGGATGTCCTTGCCGCGCATCGCGGTCCCATTGCCCAGCACCCAGCACCGGCCTTCGGCGGCGATGTGCCGCATGGTCGAGATCCAGGTGCTGCCCTCGTCCCAGGTCGGCGCGACGTATATCTCGCAGCCCTGGGCGAAGATCGCGAACCTAGCCAGCGGCATGTAGTTCTCCCAGCAGATCAAGCCGCCGACCCGCCCCATCGGAGTCTCGCTCACCCTGAGGCCACTGGCATCTCCGGTACCCCACACCATGCGCTCCGGGTTCGTGGGCATGAGCTTGCGATGACGGTTCAGCACCTTGCCGTCAGGCCCGATGAGGACCAAGGTGTTGTAGAGGGTGCCCCGGCTGAACTTGCCATCGCGCTCGTGGATGCCGATCGAAACCGTCACCTTGAGCCGCCGCGCCGCGGCCTGGATGGCCTTGAGGTCTCCCCCATCAAGGTCGACCGCGTTCTCGATCAGCCGGCCGTGGATCTCCCCCGTGAGGTCATAGTCCGCGCCGGGTCTCAAGCGCCACAACCACTCCGGGTAGCCGGGCAGCCAGGTCTCTGGAAACGACACCAGCCGGGCGCCTCCGGCCGCCGCCTCCTCAAGCAGCTCGACCCCACGCTGAATCGTCTTCTGCCGGTGCAAGGTGACCGGCGGGTGCTGGACGACCGCGACGCGGTGCGGACTTGCGACCTTCTTCGGCATGGCGCACATGTTGCGCGCTCGGGTCAGCGTGTGTACGGGAAGTCGCCTGCGCGCGCGACCATACCCGGAAGCTCCTTTCCCAGCCGACCGGCCAGCCAATGCGAGGTTTCGATCAACGCGTCAAGATCGATCCCGGTGTCCACGCCAAGACCACGCAAGAGGTAGACAAGGTCCTCAGTCGCGATGTTTCCGGTCGCCTTCGGCGCGAATGGGCACCCGCCCGCCCCGCCGACCGAGGCGTCCAGCGACACTGCCCCTTCGTCCAGGGCAGCCACCGCATTGGCATAGCCGGTGTTGCGGGTGTTGTGAAAGTGAGCTCCGACCGTCGCCCCAAGTCGCCGCGCGCCTCCAACCAGCTCTTTGACCTGTGAC
>DATHDR010000346.1:0-11321 GCA_035318965.1 Verrucomicrobiia bacterium
GGCGAGATCGGCTACCAATCCGCTTCTGTGTTGTCGCATCTACGCGACAAGCTCGGCGAGAAGCGGGACTGCTTCGATGAAGAAGAGATGCTTGGCTTCGCGCGCGAGTTTTCAGTCTCCGGCCTGCGCCGCCTGTGCACTTACGCATGGCATGTTGCGGATCCGGACGGATTCTTCAACGAGGCTGAGGAGAACTACACCCGGCGCCGGCTTCACATCAGCCAGCTGCCAGACGGCATGTACGCGGTCGAGGGCCTGCTCGACCCGGAGACCGGTGCGTCACTCAAGACGGCTGCCGAGACGCTGGCCAAGCGCAAAGGACCCGAAGACGAGCGGACTCACTCGCAGCGGATGCATGACGCGGTCGGCGAGATCGTGAGTCACGCATTGGGTCAAGGCACGCTGCCCCGCCGCCACGGCGTCAAGCCCCACATCAACCTGACCACCACCCTGGAAGGTGTGAAGAACGAGATCGGCGTTCCGCCGGCTGAGCTCGAGCTCTCGCTGCCAATCTCCACTCGGACCCTTGAGCGAATCTCCTGCGACTGCACCATGTCGCGCGTGCTCCTCGCCCACTCGATGGTGATCGATGTCGGGCGGGCGACGCGGGTCGTCTCGGCGCCGACGATGCGGGCGCTGCGGGTGCGTGATAAGGGCTGCCGGTTCCCGGGCTGCGACCGCCAGGTCGACTGGTCGAGTCCGCATCACATCATTCATTGGGCGCGAGGTGGGCCCGGCAATCTGCCCAACCTGGTCCTTCTTTGCCACCGGCACCATCGGCTGGTGCACGAGGGCGGATGGCAGGTCATCAAGTCAGGCCGTGAGTTTCGCTTCCTGCCGCCTGAGCGGGTTGTGATGAGAAGGGCGCGCGGACCGGGGATGCGCTGGGCGGCTTGACCCGGGCTCCCAGCAAGTTCTGAGTTTCATCACAGCGCGCGCTCATGGGCGGCAGCGACCTTGTCGGCATGAGCATTGCAGCGCTCGAGCAGCCGTTCAGCTGGGCGCCATCGGTCGATATCACCATCCCGGTCTACAACGAGGAACGTGACCTCGCCCCTGCCGTCCGGCGGCTGCACAACTACCTGCACAGCGAGTTTCCTTTCTCGGCGCGCATCACCATCGCTGATAACGCGAGCACCGATGGGACCGCCGCCCAGGCCCTGCGCCTTGCAACTGAGCTCCGCGGAGTGCGCCTGATCCGGCTCAGCGAGAAGGGACGTGGACGGGCGTTGGCGGCATCGTGGCTGACGAGCGACGCAGACGTCGTTGCGTACATGGACGTCGATCTCTCAACTGACCTGTCGGCTTTGCTGCCTCTGGTGGCGCCGATCATCTCGGGCCACAGCGACGTGTCCATCGGAAGCCGGCTCACCAGTGGGGCGCGCGTCGTGCGCAGCGCCAAGCGTGAGCTCATCTCGCGCTGTTACAACCTGCTGCTCCACGTCGTCCTTGGTGTTCGCTTCAAGGATGCCCAGTGCGGCTTCAAAGCGGTGCGGGCGGACGTGGCGCGCAGGCTCCTGCCCGGCATCGAGAACCGCAACTGGTTTTTCGACACCGAGCTCCTCGTTCAGGCCGAGCGTGCCGGGCTTCGAGTCCATGAGCTGCCGGTCGATTGGGTGGAGGATGCGGACTCGCGCGTCGACATCCTCGCCACGGCGCTCGAGGACCTCCGTGGTGTGTGGCGGCTTGCCACCGGACGGTGGACCAGAGCTGCCCCGGAGCATCTCCATGGCCAGCTCGCACGTTTTGCCGCAGTTGGTTTGGTCAGCACCGTCGCCTACGCGGGGTTGTACTGGATGCTCCGTGGTTTCCTGACCCCAGCCGTCAGCAACTCCATTGCCCTGGTCGTGACGGCGGTCGGCAATACCGCCGCCAACCGGCGCGTCACCTTCGGCGTCCGCGGGGCCAACGGACTTTTGCGCGACCATGCCGGCGGCCTGGTCGCATTTGCCGTCGCCCTTGTGCTCACCAACGCAGTCATCGGCGGGATGGCATTGATCAAGCCAACACCGCCCATCGGTGTGGAGATCGCCAGCCTCAGCGCCGCCAACGCGATAGCGACCGTCGTTCGCTTCGTGCTCCTGCGAACGTTGCTATTTCACCTCCGCCGGAGTCCGGCTCTATGAGCGCGATACCTTACCCGGCGCTGGCGCCATCGACCCCCGCGCGTGATCTCCCGGTCGCGCGCGCGTCGCGCCCCGCCTGGGCCCGTCCCTCCTTCATCGTGCTCCTGCTCGCGACCCTTTTCCTTTATGTAGTGGGCCTCGACCGCAACGGCTGGGCCAATGCGTATTACGCCGCCGCCGTCCAGGCCGGGACCCAGAGCTGGAAGGCTTTCTTCTTCGGCTCACTCGACGCTTCGAACTTCATCACCGTCGACAAGTCGCCGGCCTTCCTCTGGGTGATGGAGATCTCTGCTCGCCTGTTCGGCTTGAACACGTGGAGCGTCATGGTTCCGCAGGCTCTCGAGGGAGTCGCAACAGTGGCGCTCGTCTACCTCGCCACGCGGCGATGGTTTGGACCGGCCGCCGGCCTTATTGCCGGCGCGGTGGTCGCGCTGACGCCGGCGGCCGCTCTGATGTTCCGTTACAACAACCCAGACGCTCTCCTCACTCTGCTGTTGACCGCGGGCGCGTACGCCTTGCTTCGGGCTGTCGAGGGCGGCCGGACGCGATGGCTGGTCCTGGCCGCAGCCCTCGTCGGCACCGGCTTCCTGGCCAAGATGATGCAGGCCTTCGTCATAGTGCCGGTGTTCGTTCTGGTCTATCTCCTGTTCGGCCCGCCTCGACTGCTCCAGCGGATCAAGCAGCTCGTGCTCGCCGGCATCGCACTGGTGGTGGCGTCAGGCTGGTGGGTCGCAGTCGTCGAGCTGTGGCCAAGCGCCGACCGCCCGTATATCGGCGGCTCTCAGAACAACAGCCTCCTCAACCTGATCTTCGGCTACAACGGGTTCGGCCGCCTGACCGGCAACGAAACCGGCAGCGTAGGCGGCCTCGGGGCAATCGGTTCACGATGGGGGCTGACCGGCTGGAACCGACTATTCCTTCCAGAATTCGGCGGGCAGATCTCATGGCTCATCCCTGCTGCCATCCTGTTGCTCGTCGCGTGCTTCTGGTTCACGCGACTTGCGCCGCGCAGCGACATGGTCCGCGCGTCGCTTGTGCTGTGGGGCGGGTGGCTCCTCCTGACCGGCGCGGTGTTCAGCTTTGCGCAGGGCATCATCCACCCCTACTACTCGATCGCGCTCGCCCCGCCGATCGGCGCGCTGATCGGCATCGGCGCGACGACCCTGTGGAAGCACCGATCGGCGCTCCTTGCTCGACTGGTCCTTGCCGGAGCGCTGGCCGCGACCGCCGCCTGGTCATACGTTCTTCTCGATCGCAGCCCCACATGGAATCCGTCCCTCAAGGTCGCGATCCTGGTGCTCGGGTTACTTGGCGCCGCCCTGATCGCGACCTCGCCTGCCGGCTGGAAGAGGCTGTCCATAGTGGTGGCCGCGCTCGGCCTGCTCGTCGCGCTCGCCGGTCCGGCCGCGTACACGCTGGAAACGGTCTCGACGGCGTACAGCGGGGCGATCCCGTCGGCCGGCCCGGCTGTCGCGGCCAGCTCCGGTCCAGGCGGCTTTGCTCGCGGGCAGGGAGGCTTCCGTGGGGTCCCTCCCGGTGGATTTACAGCAGGCGCCAACCCGCCACGGGGAGGTGGAGGCGGCGGCTTCCTGAACGCCAGCCGGCCCGGGAGCCAGCTCGTCGCAGCGCTCCAGGCAAACGCCGGGAACTATCGGTGGGTGGTGGCCACGGTGAACGCCAATTCCGCGGCCGGCTACCAGCTGGCGACCGGCGATCCCGTGATGGCGATCGGCGGGTTCAACGGCAGCGACCCGACGCCGACGCTGGCGGAGTTCGAAGCCTATGTGAACGCCGGCGAGATCCACTATTTCATCGGCGGTGGCGGCGGCATGGGATCGGGTTCAGGTTCCACTGGAGGTGAGATCGCTGCCTGGGTGAGCCAGCATTTCGCAGCGACCATCGTCGACGGAGTCACGATCTACGACCTGACCGCGGTCCCCTGAGGTTTACTTCTGGCGTTGTCGAAGACGAGCGCGTATCCCTTGCGCGACTTGTTCACGACCTCGGCGCCGTTGCCGAGCGCCTTCAGCTTCTTGCGGACGCGGCTGATGTAGGTCCGCATCGATTCCTCGGGAAGCCTTCCGTCATGCCAGGCTTCGACCAGGAGCGCCTCGGCTGAGAAGTATTTGTCCGGCCGGCTCATCAGCACGGTGAGGAGCTGAAACTCGCGCCTGGTCAGAGTGATCGAGCTGTCGTGGTAGGTGATCGTCCTGCTCTCTATGTCGACCACAAGATCTTCGAGCTCCAGCTGGCGCTCCACCCAGAAGTTCATCCGCCTCGAGTACCGATCGAGCTGGGACTGGATCAGGGTGACGTCGTCCGTCAGATCTACCTTCGCGGCGGGCGAGACGTGCTCGAGGTTGCCCATGACGCGCTTCAGGAGGTCTTCTTTGAAGGCGATCATCTCCCTGTAGACGCTGATCCAATGCCTCGTGTCCTGGGGCCGCATGGACGCGGGGTCTTCACCCTCCAGCAGGCGGTCGCGCTTGGGCATCGCTCGCGCCACGGCCCGATCCTACGCCTAATTTGATGCGGGCTTTGGTGCAGTGAGCAGGCCCCAGGCTTCCAGCCGATCTCGCAGCGCGGCCTCTGATTGGTCGTCCAGCGCCTGGACCGGTGCAGCGCACCACGGCTCACAGATTCCCAGCAAGTGGCAGGCAGATTTGATCGCGGCCGGAAAGACACCTCCCCGAATCGCCATCACTAGCTGGTAGAGCGAATCCTGGTCCGCGCGCGCCGCGACCAGGTCACCGCGCATGAAGTCGTCATGCACCCGAATGACCCAGCGTGGAGCCACGTTGGCGGACGCGCAGATGGTGCCCGCGGCGCCCATCGCCAGCGATGCCAGCAGCATGCTGTCGCTGCCGGTGAAGATGCGGAAATGCGGCAGCCCTCGAGTCGCGATGCAGACCCCCTCGAAATACTCGAAGTCTCGACTTGAATCCTTGATGCCGGCAATGGCTCCATCGGCCGCCAGCGCGGCGACGGTTGCCGGCTCGGCCACGACCTTCGTGTTCTGCGGGATGTTGTAGAGCAGGATCGGCAGCGGGCTGCTCTTGGCAAGCTGCCGGTAGAAGGCGAGAAGCGTTGTCTGGTCCATCGGGTAATAAAAAGGAGGAGCGACCAGCGCCGCCGCGGCGCCCAGGCGAGCCGCGGCCTCCACCTCCGCTCGAGCCGCCGCCAGGTGACTTTGTGCGACGCCGCAGATGACAGGTACGCGACCGCCGGCGGCCGCGACCACGCTCGACAGCATCGTCCGGCGCGCCTCCTCATCGAGCGAGGCCGTCTCGCCCGTCGAACCGAGGGCCAGCAGTCCGGTGACGCCGCCCGCGATCACGTGCTCGACGAGGCGCCCCACGGCGGCCTCGTCGACAATTCCGTCTGCATGC
Source organism: Verrucomicrobiia bacterium (assembly GCA_035318965.1). Taxonomy (GTDB): domain Bacteria; phylum Chloroflexota; class Dormibacteria; order Dormibacterales; family Dormibacteraceae; genus Palsa-870. The sequence continues at coordinate 5,516 of DATHDR010000346.1, forward strand.
AGAGGTGAGATCAAAGCCGGCAGCACGCCTGCGAGGTCTTTGATCGCGCCCATCACGTAAAGGTACTCAGCCGCGTTCGGCGATGCGCGTCACGGCTGCTCTCTGCTCCGGCGTGAAAAACGGCGGGTCGCCGGCCAGGGCGTTTTCACTCACGTGGTCGAGGTCCTGCGTCGCGGTCAGCACCGCGCTCACGCGCGAGTCGCTGGCGATCCATTTCAAGACGGCTTGCGCCCAAGTCTCCACGCCCAACGCCTTTAGCTCCGCAGCCCGCGGGCGGGGGTTGAGGATGCCGTGTTGCAGGGGGCTCATCACGAACACGCCCAGGCCCAGCTCTTCCGCCAGCGGGAGGAGCTCACGCTCTGCGCTTCGGCGTTGTGGGTTGTACGGGATCTGAATCATGTCGAGCCGCTTGCTCTGCATCAGGGCGGCCATCTCCGTAAACGCGGATTCCTGGTAGTGGGTCGCTCCGATCGCGCGAACCTTAGCCTCGCCCTTCAATTCCTCGAGCAGCGCGAGCTGCGCCGGGACGTTGACCAGGTTGTGCACCTGGTACATGTCGACGTAGCCGAACAGGCGCAGTGCTCGATCGGCCTGCGCTCGGCCTTCGGCGGCGCCGGCCGTCCAGATCTTGGTCGCGATCTGGACCCGCTCGCGCATCCCGACCACCGCGCGCGCCAATGTCGCCTCAGCCTTCCCGTACATTGGCGACGAGTCGAACAGGTCGATGCCCGAGTCGATCGCCGCGTCGACCAGCGGCCGGCGGTCCTCGCCAGTGTCGAACGTTCGCCACGTCCCCATGCCGATGACCGGAACGGTGAGCCCGCTCTTACCCAGACGCCGCCGCTCCACGCGGCGTCAGCTCGCCGACACGATCCGATTGCTCATCCGCCCGATGCCCTGGATCTCCGTCTCCATCACATCTCCCGGTTTGAGGAACTCCGGCGGAGTGCGGGCGAAGCCAACACCGTCCGGGGTGCCGGTTGCGATCATCGCGCCGGGCAATAGCGTCATACCCTTCGAGGCCCACTCGATGATGGCGTCGACCGGGTGGATCATGTCGCGCGTATTGCCTTCCTGCTTCACGGCACCGTTGACGCGAAGCCACAGGTTTAGCGCTTGCGCGTCTTCGACCTCGTCGCGAGTCACCACCCACGGTCCGATCGGGCTGGTCCTGTCGAGGCTCTTGCCCTTGAACCACTGACCACCCCAATCGCTCTGAATATCGCGCGCGGTGACGTCGTTGATGACGGTGAACCCGAAAACGTGGTCCAACGCTCGCTCCCGTTTGATGTTGGCGCCTCGACCGCCGATGACGACGGCGAGCTCAACCTCCCAGTCGATCCTGTCGCTGACGGATGGGTCGATCGCGATGTCCGCGAAGGGCTCCGTGAGCGAGGTGATGGCCTTGGTGAAGATGGTCGGCGGGCTGGGCTCGCTTCCCTGTGCGGTCTCTTCCGCATGCTTCTGATAGTTGCGCCCGATGGCGATCACGTTCCCTCGCGGCGGATCCAGCGGCGCGAGCACCTCCAGGTTCGCGAGTCGCCGTGACGTAGCGCTGGCGGAGGAGAGCGTCGAGCGGGCGTGGGCCAGGCCTGCCTCGCCTGCATCGATCAGCGCGAGAAGGTCGGCGAACTCGGGGAGCTCGACGACCTCATCTTCAGCGTTGGGTCGCAACGCGCCCAGCCTGCGACCCCCGTTGGCTTTGAACATCAGCAGCTTCATCTGGCGGCTTTACCCTCCCGTTGCTCACCGAATGCCTTGTCAGTGATCCATTTCAGCGACACCACGAACGACAGCCATGCGACGGAGATGAGGATGCCTTCGAGCACGTCCGTCGGCCAATGTGCTCCGGTGTAGATCCGGCTGATCGCGTTGGCCAGCACGACCAGCACCACCAGCGCCCAACCCACCGGCTGGGCCCAACGGGGCAGGAAACGCCGTCCAAGGCCGAGCATCAAGACCGTGGCGACTGTGGCGACGAACATCGTATGGCCGCTTGGAAAGCTCGAGGCGGGCGGGCTTTCGGTGACACGCAGCACCTGGGCCGTGGTCGGACGTGGTCGGAGGATCACGTGGCTCAGCAGCACGTACCAAACGCCGGTCAGCGACGCGGCGGCGGCCAGGATCCAGGCTCGCCGGTTGACCACGAGGATGACCACGAAGATGACCGCCTCGAGCGCAGCGCCTTTGGCGTCGCCGATCCAGCTGAAGATCGGGAACGTCAGGAGAAGGGGCCCCCAGTTGATCGACTGGACGTCCTTTTCAATCGTCACGTCCACTGGGATGTAGGGGTGTCCGGCCACGTAGAAGGCAAGGACCGCCGCGGCGATCGCGCACAGGGCGGCCACTGTGACGAGCGGCTTGTTCACTTTGTGGTCGCGTTCTCTTCTGGCTCTTGATACCACCGCACGCGATCGCCCACGCGGCTGCGCAGCCGCCATTTGGCGGTCTTCGGCGCGTCTTCGATCTTCGCCCAGAGAGTGGACAGCCGCTCCTGGATCAAGCCCGATGCGTCTACACCGAGGTGGTATCCGGAGAGGTTGCTCTTGCACCTCTCGATGTTGGCTTTGGACGTCCGCCACAGGCCCCAGTCTTTCGCGCACAGGTTGGCGATGAAGTCGCCTTCGATCCCGGATCCGCCCCCACTGCTCACATGGTGGTGATACAGGAGGTTGTAGATGTCGCGCTGGTCGGTCTCGTTGAGCTCGACGATCTGGAGCTTCGTCAGGAGCAGCTCGGCCAGCGGGATGGTGACAGGATCACGCTCCAGGCGGTCCGCGATCGGGATGACGTGGCACATCGAGAAGTCACCGATGAAGACGTCGAGCTTGCGCTCGTTGGGGTCGTAGAAGAGAAGCCGCCGCACGCCGTGCAGCGTGTTGAACATTTCGTCGGGGGTGTAACCGGCGCCGATCAACAGCTCCGTGACCGCCGCGCGACTGCCTCGCCTGGTGGCGAGGTCAATATCCTTGATCGGTCGGGTCAGGAACGGGCCGGCGGCCGGAGCCTGCAGATGCACCGCCACGCTGCCCAGGACGCGGACAACCACGCCTTTCTTGGTCGCTGCCTCGACGAGCCGCCTGGCCTCGACGACGGGATCTTCCAGCGGCGTTCTATCCAGTGGTGAAGAGGAAGTCGATGTAGCTGCCATCCTGAGCGAAGTCCACGATAGCGCCGCGCAGCACATCGGCGGAGTAGTCGCTCCCTGGGTTGAGGCACATCGTCGCCCCGACCTTCTGTGCGGCGCGAGACTCGTGGATGTGCCCGTGCAGGCCGACCACAGGCTGGTATTTCTTGATCACGTCACGCACAGCCTTGCTGCCCACCGGGATGATGCTGGGCCGCCCACCGCGGATCACGGGGCGCAGCTCTGAGTCCAGCTCGGCTGCGAAGTCGAGCCCCGTGCCATAAGGCGGACAGTGGAAGTTGGCCACCACTTTGCTGCCGGTGGGCGCCGGGTCGAGGATTGCTTCGAGCCGCCGGCCCAGCTCCTCCTCGGGGTACTCACGCTCGGTGTTCCAGGGCGTCGGTGTGACGTCGCCGCAGCTGGCCATGAGCACCGGGCCGAGGTCGACTATCTCTGCCTCGGGTGATTCGATTCGCGGCGCGGATTTGAGCACCGGATCGATCGCCTTCGGGTCGTCGTTGCCTGGAGTGATGATGCACCGCACCTTGGCGGGCAGGCGTTCATCCGCGAGCTTGCACCAGTCCTCGATCTGCGCGATGATTGCGCGCTCGAAAGCGGCGACGAGATAGGTGGCATCGCTTTCCATCCGCTCGACCTCAGGGGGGTCGGTGATCACGGAGTAGAAGCCCAGCCGGTTGATCTCCGCCCGCAGCCGCTCCTCCTCTGCTCGCGGAACAGTGACCATCTCGCCTCGAACCTTCGCGCTGAGGCTCCCATTGTCGGAGCGGATCGGCACGAGCCCCTTGCCGGCGATGTCGCCTCCGAGCACCAGGACGTCGGCCTCGTACGATCCGGCAGCCGCGAGGAACTTTCTGAAGCAGCGCTCCGATCCGTGGATGTCGGTCGCGAAATAGACGCGGAGGGCCCGCTTCCTGGCTTTGCTGCCGAAGATCAGGTTCCGGATTGCTTACTCGGGCGGAAGCTCCCGCATCGCCAGTCGCAGGTCGATCGACGACTGCCGCAGCCGGAGCTGCCGGGCAATGAGGTAGATCACGGGTCCCGCGCCCAGCACGATCACGAGCGTGGCGACCGACGACACGCTGAAGGCGCCGAAAACCTCAGGGTGGCTGATGATCAGGATGACCACGATCAAGGCCAGCACCGATGTCGCGGCGCCCCAGAGCGCAGGCACCGGAATGCCGGCGAGCCGCGGAAGCGCGGTCGCGCCCGGCTTCAGGATGAGGTCCGGTCGCCGGAAGGGGAGGGCGGTCGCCGCCACGCCGCCGGCGAGGATGATCAGAGCGACGAACAGGGCCAGGTTGGCCACGATGTTCGCGAGGTTCAGGAAAGCCGCCAGCAGCGCGAAAACGATCCCGCCGGCCACCGCCACGATGATGGCGTTCGTCGGCACCGCGCTGCTCTCGCTGATCTTGGCGAGGCTGATCGGAAGCAAGCGGTCGAAGGCGAGCGCGAAGAGGACGCGGGTGATGACGGCGACGAACGCGAGGTCCACGGCCAGCTCGGCGGACGGGACTGCGATGCCGATCAGGATCTTGCTGATCGGGTCGCCCGACAGGACAAGGCCGTAGCCGAGGCCGCCGGCGGACGACTGCAGGCTCGTGATCGCACCGTAAGCCTCCGGATCGGTGGCTCCGAGCTTGGCCTGCGACTGCATGAAATCGAGGCCGACCGTGTTGAGCATCAGCAGCCAGACGCCCACCCAGACGACGATCAGCAAGCCGATGCTGATCACCGAGGCGTAGAGGTATGTCCTGCCGGGGCGCTTGAGCTCACCGCCGACGTAGTACGAGTAGAGGACGCCGTTGTAGTTCAGGACCATGAACGGCACCACGGTCAGAGATGCGGTTAGCGAAACACCAAGCGGGATGTTGTCCTTGGCCGCCGCGGCAAGGATGTCGTTGTAGGCGGTCGGGTGGCCGCTGAACGCGCCAAACGCGGTCACGAAGTCGTTGTGCGAGTGCGTGATCAGCAACCAGCCCAACACAAGGAACGCGATCAGCTGGACGATGACCAGGGCAAGGATCACCTGCGCGAGACGGCGCAGAGAGACCCAGGATGCGGCGCCCACCACCAGCAGCATCCCGACGCTGATGATGGCGATCGCCGTCTGGCTCGTGACCTGGGAGGCGGCGTCGCTGATGGCCGAGCTGCCAAATGCGGCGCCGAGGGAAGTGAGCAGGAACGGAAAGTACTGGGCGGTGAAGTTGGCGTTCGCGGCGAGGATGTAAGTGAACGCGATGCAGATGCCGATGCCGAACACGGCGCCGAGAGCGGGGGAGATGATGCGGGAGAGATAGACGTACTCGCCGCCGGCGCGGGGGATCGCCTCGAGCAGGTACTTGTAGGCGAACATTGCGACGAGCCAGATGCCGGCGCCGAGCAGAAGAGGCAGGGTCATGTCCGCCTGGTTGAACGCGGTCAAGCCGGCGTTGAAGTTGATGAATGTATTCACCACGGCGACCGACGCCAGCGAGATGGCGGTTGCCGCCGGGATTCCCAGCTCGCGCACAAGGCCGGAAGACTGCCGCGTAAACAGGCCAGAGCCAGAGGCGGCCCGACCTCCACCCATCGGAGCGCTTGTGCTGGCCATCATTCCCCTCCTAAGTCGGCGCGAACGTCCAATGGCCAGGCCATTGGAAGGTTCCAGAAACCATATGT
>DATHDR010000347.1:0-3124 GCA_035318965.1 Verrucomicrobiia bacterium
CGGTACGGCACCTGTCCGGATGCCACCTGCATCGCCTGTCCCGTGAGGACTGCTTGGTCCTCGTAGAGATTGATCCAGCGCAGCCTTGGAAAGATCGTGGCAGCCACGCCCGCCATCGCAACCAGCGGCCAGAGCGCCCGGCTGCTCATTGGACCTGGAGAGCGGGCTCGGATCGCCGCTCAGGAAAGTTGGCGACGAGCAGCCCAAGCCAGCCGAGCGTGAAGACCAGAACCAGGACCGGGCCGAAACCTGCGGCGAGGTAGGTTCCGAGCAGACCGACTGCGAGCCACACCCAATGCCACGACGGCATCCCGGCGCGCACGTAGAGCCAGGCGGCCGGCGCAAGCATGGCGTAGTCGGAGGGATTGTGATACGGCGCCGCGAGAAGGCTGCCGAGTATGCCGGCGACGGTGACCAGCTCCAGGCTCCTCCGGTGCCGCCAAGCGGCGACGAAGGCAAGCACTGCACTCGCCAGCTGCAGCGCCACGGCCACAGGTCCTGGGCCGAAGAGATCCGCGAGCGTCCACACCAGGTTGCCGGACTGCCCCTGCTCCAGGCTCAGCACGTTCCTCAGCTGGTCCAGTCCCTGGGAACCCAGAGAGATGGCCGACACCGCTGCGAGCAACGCAGCCCCCGCGATCCAGACCACGAACAACCGGCGCTTGCCCGCGAGCAGGAGAGCGGGCACAACCAGGAGTGCGACCTGGGGCTTGAGCACGACAAGGACGAGCACGAGGCCGGCGACCACCTGCATGCCCCGCCTCGTGAGCCACCACGCGAGCATCACCGCCGCCGCGATCAATGGGGTGACCTGGCCGGTCTGGATCGCGATGAGCACGGGGTACACGCAGGCGGCGGTCAAAAAGAGCGCGAGCTTCCCGAGCCCACTCCCTGGCGACGTCATCCAGCCGCAAAGCGCGAAGGCAGCCGCGGAAAACAACGCGAACGTCCAGAAAGCCGGGACTATGGGCAGAAGCGTGAGCGGTGCCACCAGCCATGCGACGGGCGGCGGACTGACGAAATAACGCCTCCAGTCGAACACGTCGTCGGCCGGGTGCAGCTGGAAGAAGACCTGCCGCTGCAGGTCGAGGTCGTAGATGTGGCTCCAGCCGTGCTGAAGGCCGATCTGCGCCGCGGCGTAGTAGTAGCTGAAATCGAGCGAGTCGATCAGCGTCGGGAAGCCGCCGAAGAACAGCGGCAGGTACAGGCCGAACAGCCAGATGACGAGAACCAGGCTGTAGGCGGCAAGCCATATCGGCGGTCGCTTCGCCCGTCCGGCGTCCTCGGCTGGTTTCAGTAGTTCCGTCTGAAGTGCCGAGTGAGCTCCTGCCATTCAACGAGGAGCCGCGTCGGGCGGCCGTGCGGGCAGGTGATCGATTCTTCGGTCGAGTCGAGGTCCGCCAGCAGGCGCCGCTGCTCCGCGATGTCCAGCACGTCACCGAAACGAACGGCGGAGTGGCACGCAAGGGCGGCGGCTGCTCTTTCCAGAGCGCCGTCGCCGCGGTTCTCGGCGAGCGCCGCCAGAGTCTCCTGCACCGCGGCAGTCGCGCGGCCCGCCGGCATCTCGACCGGCACAGCAGTGATCCGAAGGCTGCGCGGCCCGAACTCCTCGTATTCGAGGCCGAGATTGGCCAGGTCAGCTCGATGGTCGGCGGCGGCGGCGATCAGAGCCGGTTCGACGTCGACCGCCTGCGGTATCAGCAACGGCTGGCTCATGCCGCGGCCAGAACGGAGGCGCTCCAGCAGCCGGTTGTAGAGCACGCGCTCGTGCGCGGCGTGCTGGTCCACCAGCACGAGGCCGTGAGGACCTTCGGCCACAAGATAGCCCGGACCGACCTGCCCAATCGGGCGCAGCACCGCGGCCTCGACGTCCTGGGTCACGGCCGGCTCCGCGGTCAAAAGCGCGCTGGCAGCCTGGTGAATGGTGAGCTGAGGAGCAGCGTGGCCTGGGGCGAACGGAGGCGCCGACTCCACCGGCCGGTAGCGAAACGGCTCGCTTCCGTCGAGGGCAGCCCGGACAGCGCGCTGGAGAGCCCCGAACACGGCGCCTTCATCCCGAAAGCGGACCTCCTTCTTCGCGGGGTGGACGTTGACGTCCACGAGCTCCGGGTCGATCCCGATGTCGATGACGGCCACCGGGTGCCGCCCTCGCTCCAGACGGCCCTGGTAGCACTCCTCCAGCGCGTAGACGAGGGAGCGCGCGCTGATTGGGCGCCCGTTGACGGCGAGCACAATGCCGTCCCGGCTTCCACGGCTGAGTCGCGGCTGGCTGACCGCGCCCGCGACAAGCGGCATGCCGACGAGCTCCAGGACCTCGGCGGCAACAGCAGCGCCGAAGACAGCGGAGATCGCGCGGCGCCGGTCGCCGTCTCCGTTCGTGCTGACAGCGGCGCGCGAATCGATGGTGAGGTGAAATCGCACGTGCGGGTGGAGCAGCGCGAACGCGCTGACGACGTCCTTGATCGCCGCGACCTCGGTGGCATCGCTCTTGAGGAACTTCAGCCGCGCCGGCACGTTCGCGAAGAGGTCGCGCACCTCGATGGTCACGCCTGGCAGCAAGGGGCCCGATCCGGACTCGATCAGCTCGCCGGCCCGGACTCGAATCGTTGCTCCGGCGCTGCCGCACTCGACATCGGAGACGGCGGCGATGCTGGCCAGCGCCTCACCGCGGAACCCGAAGCTGACGATGCCGTTGAGGTCCGACAGCTTGGCCACCTTGCTGGTCGCATGCCTGATGAAGGCGAGGGCGAGCTCATCAGCGGCGATGCCTGCGCCGTCGTCGCTGACCCGGATCGAGGTCTTGCCGGACCCGCGGACGTCGATATTGATGCGCCGAGCCTCCGCGTCGAGGGCGTTTTCGACCAGCTCCTTCACCACCGAGGCCGGGCGCTCGATCACCTCGCCGGCGGCGATGGCGTCCGCGATCTCCGGCGCCAGCAGATGGATCGGCTGGCTCATGGGGACAGCTTGGCCCGCAGCTGATAGAGCTTCTGCAGCGCCTCCAGCGGGCTTAGCGAGTCGGGTTCGAGGTCTTCGAGCTCCTTGCGCAGCGGGTCGGGGGCCAGCTCGATCGGCAGGCCGAGCTGCAGCTCCGGGGGCTCGAGTGGGCGCTGGCGTTCCAGCT
>DATHDR010000348.1:0-13431 GCA_035318965.1 Verrucomicrobiia bacterium
GTACGGCTGATCTCGGTTCCGGCCACCTGGCCGAGGCTCAGACCTGCCTCGAGCCGCGCCTGCTTGGCAGTGCCGGCTTTGATCTCGACTCCCTTTCGGCGCCCGCGACGGCCCGAGGTTGCCTTCCCGATCTCCCTCGGGCCATCTGCGGCCGGGTGTGCGTGCACCTCTGACATAACGTCAGCTTATCTGACTATTTGCTACTTGACAAAGATGAATTGACGACGACATTGAAGGAAGGCTGAGTTTTAGTGGCAGCAGCCAACCACGTTGTCAGCTCCGACGCCCATCGACAGTGCGAGGACGAGGATCGTCGCCAGGATGGCGGCAAAAAGCAGCTTGCGCATTCAAATCACCTCCTCTGCGGCACAGACCAGTGCCAGCCAAGGGACCGGGTTGTACGAACCGGGGTTCAATCCGCGTACGCGGCGTCTACGCTGGCCCGGTGCGAACCCCACATTTGCGAGCCGGCGCCCCAGGCCATCGCCGCCAGTTTTCCTATACCTATGACCGCGGCCACGATTCCTACGGCGCCCGCCGCCCAGCCGGGCGGCACGCCAGGCGCATGCAGCGCGATCGCAGCGGGGAAGATCACCAGGGACGCGGCAGCGCCTGCCACCAGGATCACTGCGAGGGCGGAACCAAGACCGGATTCCTCGAGGTCAGCGTCCTTTGCGTCGACCATCGGTCGGCGACCCGGGCCGGTCTCACAAGTTGCTGGTTCGATTGCAGTTCCTCCCACAAAGCCGGTGCGACACCCCTCGCGGCTGTGTTACAAGTACTGCCCGGTCATGTTAATTGAAAACGGCCTGAATTAACATCGGAATGGAGAAGTAGTGGCAAGATCTCCTTCTCCCACGTTCGCGCCCCCGCTCAGCCATCCGGCGTTACCTGGTCGGGTTTCCCGTCCGGCGCTGCAGGTGACCGGCTTCGGGCTCCGTGGCTGGCGCGTGTTCACGGTCGCCGCGACCTCGGCCGCCGTCATAGGCGTCGCTTTCGTGGCCTGGACCGCCCTCCGCATCGGGGGCGACCAGGTCACCATCGCGGTCGACGACATCGGCGAGGCGGTCGCGGCGTTCGCCGCAGCGGTCAGCTGCGGCCTGGCCGCCTACCGGAATTCGGGTCGCACCCGCCTGGCATGGGCTTTTTTTGCGACCTCCGCCATCAGCTGGGGCGTCGGCGAGGTGGTGTGGTCCGTCTATGAGGTCGGTATGGGCGTCAGCGTCCCATTCCCGTCGGCGGCCGACGCCGGCTTCTTGCTGGCCATACCTCTCGGCGTAGCAGGGGTCTTCGCGTTCACATCAGCGCCAGGCCGCCTGACGACGCGTGGCGAAGCGCTTCTCGCCGGCGCCATCGTCGCCATCTCGCTCGTGTTTGTGGCCTGGTCGTTGGGACTTCGAGCGGTTTACGACAGCTCGTCTGCGTCACCTGCAGCGCAGCTGATCGGCCTGGCTTACCCGGTCGGCGACATCATCACGATCACCGTGCTCGTGCTCGCTTTGCGTCGAGCGCGAAAGCATGAGCGCGGCCGCATGCTCCTGCTGCTGGGCGGCCTTGCGGCCAATGCGTTCGCGGACAGCGCGTTCGCGTATCTCACCGCCAACGGCACCTACGACGCCATAGGCAGCCTGCTGGACGCCGGATGGGTGGTCGGGTACCTGTTGATCGCACTAGCGCCCATTTGGCCTGCGACCGACCATGAGGCGACGGCCGCCGAGGGCCCAATCGAGCTGTGGCAGCTGGCGCTTCCCTGGGTTGCGGTGCTGGCTGCTGCGATCACCGCGATCCTGCTTGCCTCCACAGACCAGGCGCTGGACCAGTTCTCGACGGTGCTTGCCGGAAGCATAGGCATCCTCCTCGTCGGAAGCCAGGTCCTTTCGCACAGGGATTCCCGGTCGTTCCTGGTGAAGAGCCAACGCATGGAGAACCAGCTTGCGAGGCGGACCGGCCTGCTCGACGAGATCATCACCCACGCTCCATTGGGAATCGCTCGCGTGGGTCCCAACATGAAGATCATCGACGTCAATCCGCGCATGGCGGCCCTGATGCGCCTCGGTGCCAATGACGTGATCGATACGCCGGTCGCCCGCTACCTGAATCCGGACGAGTTCGCGCGTGTTGCTGAGCTGTTCCGGCCACTGTGGAAGGGGGAAGTCGACACGATCGAATCGGACAGCAACATGCTCCGTCCCGATAACAGCGCTGTGTGGCTGCACTGGAGCGCGACCACGGTCCGGAACGCAGCGGGACGCGTGGAGTATTTCCTCGCGATGTATGAGGACACCGACGCGGAGCACGCGGCCAACGAAGCTGCCCTTGCGCATCTGGCGGGGATCGAGCGCCTGAACGAGTTGAAGAGCGAGTTCATCACGCTCGTCAGCCACGAGTTTCGAACCGGGCTCGTCGGGATTCAGGGCTTCAGCGAGATGATTCGCGACTCCGACCTACCGGTGGACGAGGTCAAGAGCTACGCCGGCGAGATCAACAAAGACGCCGAGCGGCTCAACCGCATGATCAACGACATGCTCGACCTGGACCGCATCGAGTCCGGCCGCCTGACGCTGCGCATCGAGCCGGTGAACGTGAACGTGGCGCTTCATGGGGCCGTCGAGCGAGCGCACGCCTCGAGCGAGCGCCATCAGTTCGCCACCGACTTCGATTCAACGGAGCCCATCGTGCAGTGCGATGCCGACCGCCTGACGCAGATCATCTCCAACCTGCTGACCAACGCCGTCAAGTACTCCCCGGACGGCGGTGTGATCGAGGTCACCAGTCGCGTGAAGGAAGGCTTTGTCGAGGTCTGCGTACGCGACCACGGCGTCGGGATAGCGCCCGAATTTGTCAAGCGCCTCTTCAGCCGTTACGAGCGCTACGAGAAGACCAGCGGCAAGGTCATCGGCACCGGACTGGGCCTTGCGATTGCCCGCCAGATCGTCGAGATGCAGGGGGGTCGAATCTGGGTCGACACCACGGTCGGCGCGGGGTCCGACTTTCATTTCACTCTTCCGATGCAGGCGGCGAAGGCGTCGGCGGTTTGAAGACGCCCACCCGCGTGCTGATCGTCGATGACGATGCAATGCACATCGAGCTGCTCACCCAGTACCTGGCGGGCCAGGTCGACGAAGTTCGCGGACTGACCGACTCCCGCGAGGTGGAGACCGTTTTCAGAGAGTACCAACCGGACCTCGTCTTGCTTGACCTCCATATGCCGGATCCCGACGGTCTCGAGGTTCTACGCCGACTTCGCGGCGCGCGATTGAGTCTCGGCTTCCTCCCCGTCATCATGCTCACCGCGGACGCCGGACATGTGGCTCGAAACAGCGCGCTGATCCTGGGCGCCGATGACTTTTTGACCAAGCCTTTCGACCGCGAGGAGGTGATCCTCCGCGTGCGCAACCTCCTCCACACAAGACAGCTGTACGTCGACGCAAAGGAAGGGCGGACGGAACGCTAAGGCCGGTCGAGGAACTCGGTGACGAGGGGCTGAAAGTGGTGGACTCCGTTCTCGCGCCGCGCTGAGAATCGCCCTCGCGTGTAAGAGCGCGACCGCAGCCCTCGCTGCACTTGCTTGCAGACCACGATGTCCACCGGCTGAATCTCGAGAACGCAATCGTCTGCTGCGAAGCCCCTGGCGACGTCGGTGTCGAGCTTCATCCGGCCGCTTTAGAGGCGGCTCCTGACCCGACATAGGGACGGATCATGCGGGCGAGCTCCTCGAGCTTGGCCAGCGCCTGGTCCCTTCCGTCGGGCGGTACGTAGTAGATGCACCGCTCGACACCGGCTTCTGCCAGGCGCTCGATCTCGCTCGCGTCTTGCTTGGGGTAGTACGAGACCGGTATGGGCGCGCGGCCGGCCGCACGCGCCATTTCCTGGAGCTCGGGAATGCGCTCTATCGCCTTACCGCGATTTGGCATCCAGCCATCTGCGTAGCGGACGACCCGCTCGAGGATCTTCGGACCGCTCCCGCCCAGCAGGATCGGCGGGTGGGGCTTCTGGACTGGCTTTGGCCAGCACCACATCGGCCCGAAGTTGACCATCTCACCGTGGTACTCGGACTCTTCCTGGGTCCAGATCGCTTTGATCGCCTCTACCTTTTCGCGGAGCAGCTTCCAACGCGTGCTGAAGTCCGTGCCGTGGTCCTCCATCTCCTCCCGGTTCCAACCTGCGCCAACGCCGAATATGAACCGCCCATTGGAGACCAGGTCAACGCTCGCAACCGCTTTGGCGGTGTGGATGGGGTCGCGTTGGATCAACAGGCATATGCCGGTGGCGACTCGAATCGTCTTCGACGCTGTGGCTGCAACGGTGAGAGCGACGAACGGGTCCATCGTGTGCCAGTACTGCTTAGGCAGCTCCCCGCCGGCCGGCCACGGAGACTGGCGGCTGGCCGGGATGTGGGAATGCTCGGCGACCCACAGCGATTCAAAGCCCAGCTGCTCGGCAGCCGGCGCGAGCTCCGCCATCGAGATCGCGTAATCGGTTGGAAAGATGGCGACCCCGAACTTCACGCGTTCATAGTAGGTCGCGCGGTTATACGGCCAGGAAGCTCCTCAAGGGCGACTCCGGAGATCGAGTCACCGGCGGAGTGTCGAGGGCCGCGAACATCGCCGAGACCACCCTTGCGTCGAGCCTCCTCCCCGCCTCTTCCATGAGCACCCTTCGCGCCTCCGTTGACGTGCAGGCTTTGCGGTACGGCCGGTCGGAGGTCAGCGCGTCGTAGGTGTCGGCGGCGGCGACGATCCTGGCTTCGATGGGGATCCCTTCCGCACCCAGTCCATAGGGATATCCACTCCCGTCGAGACGCTCGTGGTGGTAGAGCACCGCGAGCATCTCCCTTCGTGACCGGTCCTGCCCCAGGATCGAGAGGCCAAGCTCCGGGTGCGACCTCATGAGCGCCCACTCGGCGGCATCGAGCGGCGAGTGCTTATCGAGGATCTGGTCTGGGATGGCAAGCTTGCCGATGTCGTGCAGGAGGCCCGCCCTCGAGAGAACGCGGAGCTCGGCCGTGGTCATCGCCAGCTGCCGTCCGATCCGGACGCAGAGCTGCGCCACGCGACGGTTATGGCCGAGCGCTTCGCGGTCCTTGACCAGGTGGCCGAGGACGACAACCGCGTCCAACCATCCCTTGATCTGCTGCATAGGGACTCCCTCCCGAATGTCTGATCGGCGTTGGGTATCGATTCCTGAAGAACGCCTAGTAGCACAACGGTCGGAAGTCCTCTCCGGGTCCCTGGGGAAAACTTGTGGCGGCTACATTGCGTAGCCGACACTGGGGCTACTCGGAGGCGGCGAACTCCAGGCACCGCATGCCTCTCAGGTCGATCCAGTAGCGGCCGGGCCCGCGCACGATACGCATGAGGACCTGCTCGCAGCCCGGGCAGCGGACGACCACGCCCGGCGCGCGAAGGTAGACGTCGACCCTGCCCACCGGGTTCACGGCGCCGCAGCTCGCGCACGTGGTCTCAGCCGTGGTCATCTCCATGACGAAGATCTCCCGCAGAAGACCTCCGATCGCGTTTCCATCCACCTTCGCTTCAGCTGCGTCCATCGTCATCCTCCTGTGGCTCCAAATCGCTCGGTCTTGATCCGCAGCGGGTCGTATCCAAGGTCCACGAGCAGGCCGGCCGCCGACTCTACGAACGAGGTCGGCCCGCAAACGAAGGCCATGGGCGATAGCTCCTTGGGCCAGGCCACCTCCCGCACCATGTCTCGGTCGATCCTCCTCGCGTAACCCTTCCAGGCGCTGGGCTGAGCGCGCGTCAGCGTGTAGGCGACCGTGACATCGTCGCCGGACGACGCGATGCGGTCGAGCTCTTCCTTATAGATGATGTCGTCGGCCGTTCGGGAAGAGTAGAGCAGCCGCGTTTGCACCTTGCTGCCTGCCGCGGAGCGATGCCGGATCATCGCCATGAGCGGCACCACGCCGGAGCCTCCCGCGACCAAGAGCAGCGGCGTCGAGTTTTCCACTTTCCACACGAAATAGCCTCCGATCGGTCCCCGAAGCTCGACCTTGTCCCCCACCCTCACCTCGCCGACGAGGTAGGGCGAAACCTCACCGTCCTCGAGCCGCTCGACCGTGATCTGGAGACGGGGATCTTCCGGCGCGGAGGCGATGGAGTAGCTGCGCTGCGCCTGGTAGCCGTCGTCCGCGGTCAGGCGGACATCGACGTGCTGCCCGGCGTCATGGCCGTGCCACTCAGGCACGTCGAGTACGAGGCTTGCGACACGTGGCGTCTCCTGGTTCAGCGCGACCACCTCGCCGAGCTGCCACTTCAGAAGGGGAATTTTCTCAGTCGCCCCAGTAACGCTGCTCGCGCCAGGGGTCGCCCCGTATGTGATATCCGTTCGACTCCCAGAAGCCTGGCTGTTCCTCGTTCTGCAGCGTGATGCCGCGAACCCATTTCGCGCTTTTCCAGAAGTAGAGGTGTGGCACGAGCAGCCGAACCGGACCGCCGTGCTCGGGGTGAAGCGGCTGGCCGTCGTACTCGTACGCGACCCACGCCTTGTTACCCGTCAGGTCGTCGAGGGCCAGGTTCGTCGTGTATCCGCCATCGGAAAAGACGGTGGCGAAATCAGCCGCGGTGTCGATCCCTTCGAGGAGGGTGTCGACCGAGACACCGGTCCACGACGTGTCGAGCTTCGACCACTTGGTGACGCAGTGAATGTCTTTGGTGACCGTTTCGGCCGGCAGGGCGTGAAACTCCTGCCACGTCCACCGCTTCGGCTCGTCGATCTCGCCGGCGATGGAGAACGTCCACTGGTCCAGCGACACGCGCGGCGTCGGTCCGGCGGACAGGACAGGGAAGTCGTTGACCACGTGCTGGCCTGGGGGAACGCGCGAGCTCGACACGTTGTCGCGACGCTTGCCCTTGAACCCGCGCGATATGAAACCCATCACGCCATCCTCAAGCTCGGAATAGTAAAAGGCGCGGCGGCCTTGTGACCGCCGCGCTCATCATGCTGGTTTCGGATTGCTAGTTGACCGCGATGCCGAAAGGAGTCGTGCCAGTAGGCAGGGCGAACGGTGACTGAGCCAGCTCGCTCAAGGTGCCGCCGGCAACGGCAAAGGCGCTGACCTTTGCAATCGCCGCGTCGACGACATAAAGCGTGGTGCCGTTCGGGTCGAGCCGGGCGTCGAACGGCCGGATGCCGGCCCCACTCTTGAACGCTGCAGTGCTCGAGTAGCTCAAGGAACCATCCGCGAGGAGGTTGTAGCTGGAGATCGTGGTGCTGCCCGTGTTGACCGTGAAGAGGTAATTCCCGTCATGCGAGATCTCCACCCAGCACGGGGCTGTCTGGCCGTCGGGATATGGCGAGCTCCCAATCGAGCTGAGGCTCCCGCTGGGTGTGACGTTGAAGGCCGACACCGAGCCGTTGCCGGCGCCGCCATGCGCATTGGAGACGTACAGGTGTCCCGGATTCGTCGGTGAGAACTCGCTGCCGAAAGGTCCCGCAGCCTGAGCAGCAAACGGGGACCCCGAGGCCGGAGTCAAGCGTCCGTCAACACCCACAACGAAACTGTCGATGCGGAACGTGCTGGCATCCGTGGTGCCGACTTCGACTCCGATGAGGTTGGTCCCGGTCGAGTTGAAGAGGATGTCGCCCGGGTTGGCGGTGCTGGACAGATCGAATGTCGAGCCAGTCAAGGGAACCAGATGGCCGCCGGCGTTGAGCCTGAACCCGGTGTAGTTGCTGCCGGTGCCGGTTGCCTTGTCTCCTTCGTTGGCCACATAAACGAGGCTTCCGCGTACGGCGATGCTGATCGGCTCGACACCGCCAGACCAGACTGGGCCTCCACCCACGGAGTGCAAGGAACCGTCCGGAAGGACGCGAAGAACGGAGATCTGGTTGCTGCCGGCGTCGACCGCAAGCAGGTAGCGCCCATCGTCGCTCAGCTGAAGCGCACCTTGAGAGCCGATGATCGTCCCGCTCCCCGCACCGCCCGCTGCGAATGGTGAGCCCGCCATCGGGGTGAGACTGCCGTCGCTGTGCCGGTCGAACGCACCGATGGTGTTCACACCTGCCGTGTTGTCATCGACGTATACGTGGCCAACGACATCTGAGGCGGCAGAGGCTGTGAGAGTCAGCCCGGCGACCGAGCCTGCGGCCATCGATGCCAGGCCGGCCAATCCAACAGTTCGAAGAAAAGCTCGCAACGCGCATCCTCCTCCGGATCGAAGCCACCCGCGTGGCTAGTCGGTGATGAGTGCTGCCGGAGGTTGCGGCGTTACACCCGCCGCCAGTTTCGGAACGCGTCAAGCAGCTCGCGCTCGAGGGTTGGCGGGATCGGCTCGTCTGCGAGCCTGCGCGTCAGCTGCCTGGCTGTCCGCATCTGGGCAAGATAAGCGCGACAGCCATCACAACCGGCGATGTGCTCCTCGAAGCGGGTGCGCTCGTCGATCGACAGGGTGCCCTCGATGTACTCGGTCATGAGTTCCACCACCTGACGGCAGTTCATCTCAAGTACTCCTCGAGCGCCTGGCGAACGGCAGCCCGGGCGCGATGCAGCCGCACTCGCTCGTTGGCGGGAGAGATCCCAAGCATGACGCTCACCTCGCCGGCCTCAAACCCGGCCACGTCACGTAGAACGATGACCTCACGCTGCTTCTGGGGGAGCCCTTCGATCGCCGCCCTGACCTGCTGCACTATCTCGTCTCCAAGAACTTTCGACTCGGGAAGGTTGTCCCAGCTGGGCGGCCCCGAGCGCCACATCCCATCCGAGCCAAAACGCGACTGATCGACCGTTGGGCGACGACTGTCGGAGTCGTCGCGCCGCCAGAACGATGCGAAGGGCAGAATTCGTGATTCTTTCCGGCGCCGCGAGCGGGCAACGTTGATGACGATTCCAAAGATCCAGGTCTTCAGCGATGAGCGTCCTTCAAATCGACCTAGACTCCGTACGCAGGTCAGCCAGGCTTCCTGCACAACCTCCTCGGCCACGCCCCGATCGCCTACGTAGGTCATGGCAAGCCTCAGCATTGGGCCGTGATAGCGCTGTATCAGTGACTGGAACGCCGCCTCATCACCAGCCCTGAGGGCGTCGAGCTCCGAATCGTTGATGCTCTCACCCACCGGCGAAGGATAGGAGCGCGGGCTAGAGGCCAACGGTTACGCAATCGGTCATCTGTGATTAGTGCCGGACCCGGACGGATCGTTACAAATGCGGGCTAGCGCGCCAATCGAGCGCCGGACCGAGCTTCTTCTCGAAATGGCCGGCGACCTCGCCCGGTTTTGGAAACCGGCCGACAGCTTTCTTGCTGAACACGAGGTCTCCGTCGAGCGCGACCTCGAAGCGTCCGTTGCTGCCGCTCACCAGCTCAACCGCGCGAATGATCGGGGCCCAGCGGCTGAGCACCTCCCCCGCCAGGCTCACGGCCTGGTCGAGGTAGTCTCAAGGAACGCAGTACTCGATCCGCACCTCGTGGAGCGGAGTGATCATTTGGCGCGCATCCAGTTCAATTGTGAGTCAGAGCGAGAGACGCGTCAGGCGCCACAAACGGCCGGGCGGGTACAGCGGGTCGGCGGTGACCAGCGGGACGTCGAGGTTGTAGTCGCCCAGCACCATGTGGATGTTGCCCTCCTGTGTGCTGGCCGGTATCGGTTTGTCGACGACAATGGTTTTCGACTCAAGCCTCTGGCGCAGCACCATTCCCGGCCACGAGACGAGGTCGACATCGACCGAGGAGACGAGGTCCGACTGCGCACCCCACGGCGTGACATAGGTCGCGATGGTCTGGTTGCGCGCGAGCACTCGGCGAACGTGCAGCGCGGCCTGCAGCGCACCGATCAGGCTCTTTGCGGATGCGAACGCAATGTCCAGAGTCGGTTGGCCCATCACGCAGCCGTAAACCGTGATCTGGCGCCCGTCCACTGCGACGCTCGCGGCGAAAAGGAAGTTGGCGCCGGTGTTCAGACCAGACCCGGTCTTGATGCCGATGATGCCGCTCTGACCCAGCGCCCGGTCGACGTTGTAGACGATCCCCGCCACCGGCAGCTGGGCCTGGCCCAGGGCGACGATCTGCGCGAACACCTCCTGCTTCATGGCAGCGATTCCAAGCAGCGTCAGGTCGGTCGGGGTGCTGACGCTGCCGGGGTTGGCTCCGCTCGTGTCGGCGAACCTGGTGTTGGTCAGATGCAGAGCACTGGCCTTCTGGTTCATCTTGGTCACGAACGCCTGCACCGAGCCGGCATCCCACCGTGCGAGCGTTTCGGCCAGGTTGTTCGCCGACGGGATGAGCATGCCCTGCAGTGCCTGAAGCTCCGTGAGCTGCTCGCCCGCTTGCACCTCAGCCACCGACTCCTTGTTGGCAACGTCGGCCTCATAGAACGCGACGTCTATGTCGGTGAGCGTGATCGTCGGCCCTTGCTCATCCTTCTTCAGAGGCTTGTCCTCGAGGATGACCAGCGCGGTCATCACCTTCGTCACGCTCGCCGCGGCAATCGGCTGCTCGCCGCCCGAGCTGGCGATGAAGCCAAGACCCTGGACGCTCACCGCGCCCGATCCGCGACTCGGCCACGGCAGCGTGGGCGGCGTGCCGGACACGGTTTCAGCGGGGGCAACGGTGCTGCCCATGGCGGCTACGGCCGGGATCGGCCGAAGGTAGTTCCAGGCCGCCAGGCCGAAGACGACCAACAAGAGCACGATCCCCACACGAACCCGCATGCCTGAGCAAACATAGCTAACCGGGGGCCCCGCGCAGACGTCTTCGGATCGGCTCCGACAGCCGCACGCCCACGTATGTGGCAAAGGCCAGCGAGGTGATGAAGAAGCTGACCGGGTGTGGCGAGTAGTAGGCGATCGTCAGTCCAGCCCACGTGAATGCAAGGGCCAGGCCAACGCCTGCAAGGATGGCGAGGGGCGGCCGGCTCGTGAAGCGCACGGCAATCGCCGCCGGTGTGACGATCAAGGCGAAGATCAGCAGCACGCCCACCACCTGGACTGCCTCGGTGACGGCGACCGCAAGCACGGCCATGAAGGCGATCGACAGGGCCGTGACGGGCACGCCCTTGGCGCTCGCGAGGTCCTCATCGACCGAGGAGAACAGCAGCGGACGGTACATCGCGATCAGGCCGGCCACCGTCACGACGGCAGCTACCAGCGTGATCGCCACGTCGGTCGCGCTGATGCCCAGGATCTGACCGAAGAGGAGCGCATAGGCTTGGGTCGCATACCCGCGGTACAGCGAGAGAAAGAGCACGCCGAGGCCGAGGGTCCACGCGAGCACGATGCCGATCGTCACGTCCCGCCCGCGAATTCGGTTGCCGAGCGCGCCGATCGTCACCCCGCTGGCGAGGGTGAAAACCAGAAGCCCAAGAATGGGGCTGAGCCCGAGGACCACAGCGCCTGTCGCACCCGCGAAACCGATGTGCGAGAGGGCATGAGCCGCGAAAGCAGAGCCTCTCAGCACGACGAAATAACCAATCGTGCCCGCGACGATGGCGACGATCGTCCCGGCCTCGAAGGCATGGACCATGAAGTCATAGCGAAAGAGCTCAAGCATGGGGATGGCTCACTTCCTCTTCCAGCCCGACGACGAACAGCCTGCCGCGACTGTCGCTGATCACCTCGACCGGCGAGGAGTAGATCTCGGCGAGTCGCCTCGAGGTGATGATGTCCTTCGGTTTGCCCGTCGCCAGCTTGCCTTGCGCGATGTAGAGGACGTGGTCGATGTGAGCGAGCAGCTGGTTCACATCGTGCGCGATGAGCAGCACTGTCAGGCCGCGCTCGCGCGCCACCGCGCTGATCAGCTGGACCATCGCGCGCTGGTTGCGCACGTCGAGGTGCGAGAGCGGCTCGTCCAGGACCAGCAGTCGTGGCCTGCCCACGAGCGCCTGCGCGAGCAGGAGCCGCTGCTGCTCCCCACCCGATAACCTCCCCAAGGAGCGGTCCGCATAACCGCTCGCGCCAACTGCCTCGATCGCGGACGTCACCTTGGCCTCGGCGCTGTCACGTCCGGCAAGACGGACGCCCCACCGGTGGCCGTCGATCCCGAGGCCGATGAAGTCGCGGCCGCGGATGGACAGGTCGGGGTCGAACGAGGAGCCCTGCGGGACGTAGCCGATGCTGGGATTGCCGCGGTGCGGCGTGCCACCGAGCACCTCCAGCCTTCCTCGCGCGGGCGCAAGCTGGCCCAGGATCATCCGGATCAGAGTCGACTTGCCCGAGCCGTTGGGACCGAGCACGGCGGTGAAAGACCCGGCCGGAATGGCGAACGTTGCGCCCGACCAGATGGGCCGCGCGCCGTAGGCTGCGGCCAGGTCCGAGGCGACGATCGCCTCTTCGTTCATCAGCTCGCGGCCAGCGCGCTCTCCAGGCTTTTCAGCTGAGCCAGCTGCCAGTCCTGGAACGTCGCGTTCTGCGGCTGAAGCGTCTCGGAGACGCCCACCGCGGGAATGTGATGCGCGGCTGCGAGCGCCTTCAAGTCGGTGGTCACCGCGGTCGCCGTCTGGACGTTGTAGATCAGGACCTTGATCTGACTGCCGGCGATCTGATCATGGAACTCCGCGACCGCGGCGGCGGGGGGGTCGTTGCCCTCGGCGATCGCGTCCATAAAGGCCGAAGGCGTAGTCAGATTGAGCGACAGCGCTGCCGCCATGTACACGAAGATGCTTTCGGTCGCGCCGATGGCGGCCCCTCCGTACTTTTGCTTGACCGTCGCGATCTCGTCCATATAGGGCGCGAGGGCCTTCGAGAGCTCATCCCGCTGCAGATCGAAGTAGCCCTTGGTCGCCATCGCCGGGTCAATGGCCGCGTATCTCGCGGTGATCGAGTCAGCGACCTTGACCACGGCTGCTGGGTCGTACCAGAAGTGCGGGTTGTCGCCCGCCTTCTTACCGAGCAGCTGCGCCACGTCGATCACCTCTCGGTGCTGGCTTGGGCTTGCCGCGAGGAGCTTGGTGCCCCAGCCGTCGTAGCCGGCTCCGTTGAGGATTACAAGGTCGGCCTCGGCAAAGTCGCGTGCATCTGCGGGCGTGGCCTCGTACTCGTGTGGGTCGGCGTTCGGATCGCTGACCACGCTGTGGATCGAGACCCTGAAACCACCGAGCTGGGCCGCGATGCTGGCCCAGAAGCTCTCGCCGGCGACCACCTTCAGCACCCCGGACCGGGTGGCCGGCGGGCCGCAGGCCACACCCATGACGAGAACAACCACCACGGCGCACGCCACCCTGACCATTGCGCAAGAGTATTGCACAATCGACTTGCGCAAGCTTTGTGCGTATAGTGGGAGCGTGGCCAGGCCAAGCCCAGTGAGCGACCAGGTAAAGCGGCTCTTGGCCGCCGGCGACGCCCACCTCTGGTCGATCGATGAGCTCCGTGAAGGTGTGGTCCACGCGCTGGGCGCCGCCGATTACTCGACGGTGTTCAGGGCCGTATCGGGGATGGAGCGCGATGGGCTGGTCCACCGCATCGACCTGGGCGACGGAAAGGTG
>DATHDR010000349.1:0-4447 GCA_035318965.1 Verrucomicrobiia bacterium
CGCCGTCCCGCCCAGGGGGACCGAACCCTGCCAGCGGACGTTCAGAGCTCCGGCCGCGAAGGCGAGCAGCCCGGCGACTACGGCAAAGAAGGCGGCCGCCCCCAAGCGCCCAGTCATGTTCAACGAGGCGCCAACCAGCACGAGCGCGGCCGTGGCGGCCGAAAACCCGATCCGCACTGCAAAAGTGGTCTTTTCCGAGTTCATCTGGCAAGAGGGAAGTCTAGGTTCGTGTCCGGCAAGTTCGATACAGATAGGCACGTGGTCCTGCGAAACCCACGGCTTAGCTTCGGACTTGATGGGGAATATGCCCTTCTAAACTTCTCAGCGAGCACCAGATGACGGTTTCAGAGCTTCTAAGGATTGCCGACCACCTCGATCCGAAGGATCAGCAGATGGTCAGAAAGGCATACGAGCGCGCCGCGAACGCCCACACGGGCCAACGCCGCCTGTCCGGCGAGGAGTACGTCAATCACCCCCTCGAGGTTGCCGCCATCCTCGCCGACCTGGAGCTGGACGCCGAGACCATCGCGGCCGCGCTGCTGCACGACACCGTGGAGGACACTGCCCTCACCTCCGATGAGGTGGAGCGCGAGTTCGGGCCCGAGGTAGCGCGGCTGGTGGACGGGGTCACGAAGCTGGGTCGGATCGCTCTGCGTTCCGACCAGCAGCAGCAGGCCGAGAACATCCGGAAGATGATGGTCGCGATGGCGGAGGACCTGAGGGTCGTCCTCATCAAGCTCGCCGACCGCCTCCACAACATGCGCACCCTCGATCCCCTGCCGGAGGTGAAGCGCCGGAAGATCTCGCGCGAGACGCTGGACATCTACGCGCCATTGGCTCACCGGCTCGGCATCGGACAGGTCAAGTGGGAGCTGGAAGACCTGGCCTTCCGCAACCTCGAGCCAGAGGCTTATGAGGATGTCGTCAAGCGGATCGCCCGGAAGCGCAACGACCGGGAGTCGCTGGTTTCGGACCTGCGGGAGATCCTCGCCCGCGAGCTCGAGAAGGTGGGCATCCAGGCGGAGATCACGGGCCGGCCCAAGCACATCTACTCGGTCTGGCAGAAGATGACAAAGGAGAACAAGGACTTCTCCGAGATCTACGACCTGTCGGCGATTCGGGTCCACGTCGAATCGGTGCGGGACTGCTACGGCGTGCTCGGAGTCGTCCACTCACTGTGGAAGCCAGTCCCCGGGCGCTTCAAGGACTACGTCGCGATGCCCAAGTCAAACGGCTATCAGTCGCTCCACACCACGGTCATCACGCACACGGGCGAGCCGATCGAGATCCAGATCCGGACGCACGAGATGCACCGCGTGGCTGAGTTCGGCGTCGCCGCGCACTGGACCTATAAGGAAGGAGGCAAGGACGCGAGCTTCGACCAGAAGCTGTCCTGGCTGCGCAGCCTCCTCGAATGGCAGAACGAGGTCGGCGACGCGGAGTCGTTCCTCGACTCGGTCAAGGTCGACCTGTTCCAGGACGAGGTGTATGTGTTCACGCCCAAGGGCGACGTGCTGAACCTGCCGTCCGATTCGACGCCGGTCGACTTCGCCTATCGCATTCACACCGAGGTCGGGCACAGGTGCATCGGCGCGAAGGTCAACGGCCGCATGGTGCCGCTCGACTACGAGCTCCAGAACGGCGAGATCGTTGAGATCCTGACGTCCAAGGGCCCTCACGGCCCAAGCCGTGACTGGCTCAACTTCGTCAAGAGCGCATCGGCCAAGGAGCGCATTCGCAAGTGGTTCAAGAGCCAGCGGCGCGAGGAGAACGTGGCCAAGGGCCGCGACCTGCTGGACAAGGAACTTCACCGCATGCACCGGCTCAACCTGGCTGACCTGGACGACGGGAAGCTGGTCCAGATCGCCACGCTGCACAGGTTCGCGGCCGTCGACGATTTCCTCGCGGCGATCGGTTACGGCGACCTCTCGCCGCACGCCGTGGTGATGCGGATGGCACTCAGCCTGGACGCGCCTGGCGGTGAGCTGCGGGCGATCCCGCTCATCCCCAACGTGCAGCCGACGCCACGGGTGCTGGTGCGCGGAGAGAAAGGCATCATGACCAAGATCGCGCCCTGCTGCCAACCCGTGCCCGGAGACGCAATCGTCGGTTACACGACTCGTGGCAAAGGTGTGACGGTGCACCGAGTGGACTGCATCAATGCAGTCAACGCGCAGGACCAGGCACGGGTGGTGCCCGTCGACTGGGACTCGGAGGCGACACACCTCTATCCCGTCGCGATCAAGATCGAAGCCTGGGACCGGCAGGGTCTGCTGCGAGACATCGCCACCGTGGTGGCGGAGAACCGCGTCAACATGTCGTCGCTCGAGGTGCACGTGTATGACGACAAGACCGCAGTGGTCTCGACCACCGTGGAGATCGACTCGCTCGCACAGCTGTCGCGCTTGATGGAAAAGCTGGAAGGCGTCAAAGACGTGCACACCGTCGCCCGCGAAGCCTCTTGAAAGCGGGCTCCCGCGAGATAACGCTGAAAACATCGCCGGCTGCCGCCTGGGCGGCGCTGACCGCACAGGGCCGGCGTGACTGGTACTACCGCCTGGTCCCTGACGGCGACTTCACCGCGGGGCGTCAGATCAAATGGTCCGACGTCACCGGCAGGCTGGCGGAGGAATCCGAGCTTGTCGAGGTTAAGGCGCCGGAGCGCCTGGTCCTGAAGAGCCGGTTCGTCTTCGCACCCAGCTTCGCGGCCGCGGAGCCGCACCTCGTCACGTGGGACGTCGAACCCACACCTGAGGGCAGCCAGGTTCGGCTTTCCTGGCGTGCAGGGGACCTGGTCGCAGGCCTCTTCGAATCCGAAGCCGGCAGCCTGCTGCAGGGGCTTCGCCTGGCGGTGGACCCGGTGGCGCGGGCGGAGCTGGCGCGGTTGCCTGAGATCGGTGAGGTGTCAATTCACGACGTCACGCCCGAACGGGTGGGGGATTACCAGGAGTTTTTCGACCACCACGCATTTCGCGATTTCCCCGCCTGGCAATCGTGCTACTGCATGGAGACTCACCGCACGCAGAGTGACGATGAATGGACGGCGCGAACCGCGGGCGACAACCGTCGAGACATGAGCGAGATGATCAACCGCCGCCAGGTCACAGGTCTGCTGGCATACGAAGGCGGCAAGCCGGTCGGCTGGTGCAACTATGGCGAGACGACCAGGCTCGGCGGCCTCATGCATCGCTTCTCGCTCAGCGCGCCCGATTACGAGGGTGTCGGTTCCGTCGCCTGCTTTGTGATCGCGGCTCCGTATCGTGGCCACGGCCTGGCGTCGCGACTGCTGGATGCCGCGATCGACCGGCTGCGAGAGCGGGGCATTCGGGCTGTCGAGGCCTATCCCGCCCGCACTCCCGATTCACCACAGACCAACTACCGGGGACCTCTCAGCATGTTCTTGCGTGCGGGCTTTGAGCCTTACCGCGAGACAGAGCTCCACACGATCGTCCGCAAGACGTTGTGAGCGTTCGTATAGAGGCAACCGCGGACCGGCAGTTCCACACCAACTCCTACCTCGTCGAGGATGAGGACACCAAGGATGCCGTCGTCATCGACGCCAACCTCGAGCCGCAGCTGATGGTCGACCTTGTGCGCAAAAGGAAGGCAAGCGTGAGGGCGATCCTCTTGACGCACACAGACATTGACCACGTCGCCGGCCTGGCCGCGCTGCTTGCTGAGTTCGGCTCGATCCCGGTCGCGGTCCACGAGGCGGAGCGGCACGTCGTCACCGAGGGCAAGCCGCTCCGCCGCGAGTTTGGCGCAGCCACCGGCCAGGTCGAGAACGTGGTGAGCCTGGTCGAAGGCGAAAGGTTTCGAGCCGGCTCGCTCGACTTTGAAGTGCTTCACACGCCGGGCCACAGCCCGGGCGGCGTCACACTGAAAATCGGTGACAACCTCTTCACTGGCGATGCGCTGTTCGCCGGGTCCATCGGCCGGTCAGACTTCGCGAACTCCAACTCGGAAGCACTGCTGGACGGGATCAATGCGAAGCTGCTGACTCAACCGGACGACCTGGTCGTATACAGCGGCCATGGCCCCGCGACGACCATAGGGCGCGAAAGAAAGACGAATCCCTTCCTGTCCTAGTGAGCGTTGATTGACAGGGCGACGATAAGAGCCGGTCCGAGCAAGATCAGCCAGAGAGTGGGGAAGACGCAGCCCACCGTTGGGATCAGGATCTTCAGCGACGCGCGCGCGGCCTCGGTCCTGATCTTCAGCCGTCGCTTGACGCGCATCTGAGCCGAGTGTGCCGCGATGGTCCGCGCGATCGGCACGCCGGTGCGCTCCGCGTGAAGGATGCCTCGGACCAGCGACGTGAAGTCCTCGACGCCGGTCGCCTCCGCCATCTCCTCGAGCGCCTCGGCGCGTGGGCGGCCCAGCTCGATCTCGCGCAGCGCCCGCGCGACGAGCAGGGTGAGCGGCCCCTCCTGGTGGCGAACGAGCT
>DATHDR010000350.1:0-13070 GCA_035318965.1 Verrucomicrobiia bacterium
TACAACAGTGCATTATTGCGCATTATTGCGCAAACTGCAAATCGCTGCAATGCCGGCTCAGGAAGCACAAAGGAGGGGCCCTCTACACTCAGCGCGTGCCGATGACCACGTTTGACCGCCTCCTCGGGCTGCGCGTGCTCGGCGTCCACCAGTTCATCTACGAACGAACCGGAGGCCGGATCGGCCGCCGGCTGGGCAAAGCGCCAATGCTCCTGCTGGAAACCAGGGGACGCAGGACTGGACGGCCGCGCACCGTGGCGCTGCTCTACCACCGCGATCGCGACAACTATGTGGTGGTCGGATCCAAAGGGGGTAGCGATGTGCCACCCGCATGGCTGCTGAACCTACAGGCCACTCCCGAAGTTGGCGTGCAGGTCGGCACCCAGCGCTTTCCAGCCCACGCTCGAGTCGCAAACGCGGACGAGCGGCGCCGGCTCTGGGTGGAATTGACAAAGCTCTGGCCCAACTACGACCGCTACCAGACCCAGACGGCGCGCCAGATTCCGGTGGTCATCCTCGCGCCCACGCAGGCCGCCGTTTAGATGTCGGGTCGTGAGCTCGTCATCGGCGGGATGATGATGTTCAAGCCAGGCCACAGCTAGGCCAGAAAAAATAAGGCCGAGGCTCGACGTGAGCCTCGGCGGAAATTACGACGACGCGAACGCAGTCGTTACTTCTTCTTCTTCTTCTTGGTCGCCTTCTTGACGGCTTTCTTGACGGCCTTCTTGACGGCTTTCTTCTTGGCAGCCATGAGCTTACCTCCTTCTCTGTTTGATACGACCCGCACGTGCAATCGATTTCGCGCAGGGTCTCACGATGAGACGCATCGATGATTGTGGCGCACTTCGCACACGAAACTCAACTGCACGACAACATCAGAGCGGCAGATGCCAGCTCCAGTTTGGATATTCGCAGACGGCGCCAAAGGGCAGATGCGAACGTTACGGAGCAAACGGTCGCGTCATCGACGCATGCCTCGACGCTTTATCCGATCCAATAGTCACGCGTCGGGAGGTAAGCGGGCCGCTCGGCATTTCCGCCAGATTCAGCTCAAAAGATGTAACGGGCTGGGGAGCGGCCGCTGCGTTCACCATACGCTTTGGCCGTCGATATGCAAGGCCCACGATAGGTAGCCGGGGCGCCGTGCAAATAACGTATTTTCGGTAGGCTGGCAAAGACCAACGAAGACTTCAAACAGGGAGTACGGCCGATGTCCGACAGAGAGCGCTTGGGAATCACACCAAAGAGTTGGACGGGTCAGCGGCATCACGGAGTGCTGCACCTGGGCAAGCGGTGGTATGTGCTGAGCGCCGACCTCGACGAGGCCGGCACTGCAAAAGGGGTGCGCCTCGACGGCCCGTATGCGGATCACGAAACCGCCGAAGCTCAGGTCGAGCGACATCACACCGAGCCGTTTCCGCCAGAGGACTGACCAGCTAACAGCGGAATTTCGAAACTGCCGGGTGGCAGTCCTGGCGACTGGGCGAGGGCTCGCGCAAACAGCGGTAGCGCAAGACCCAGGAGAGCCGCGGTACTCACAAGTGCCGCTCGGATCGAGATGCCTGAGGCGACCACACCGATGATCGGCCCCCCGACGATCTGACCCAGGGCGTCAGCCTGCCCGTCAACCGAAAACAGCGTCGCCCGGTTAGACGAATCGAGCGACTTGTTGAGCCATGCCCGCTGAACTGGACCGAACGCCTGACTCATTACGCTCGCAACCCACAGGAAGGCGATCGCGACGAAAAGGTTGGTCGCCAGCGCAAAGCCGGCGAGCATCAACGCTCGCAGCGCGGTGAAACCGAACAACGAGCGAGTCACGTGTACGTGGTTCTCGAGGTCGAGCCGGCGCCTGATTACCTGCGTGACCGCGATGCCGATCAGGGCCGCGCCCCCGCTGATCAGGCCAAACCAAAGCACCGGCGAGAGTCCCGCGAATCGAGGCAGCCCGATGTCTTTCAGAAGGTGGACTTGCCAGAGGCGGTCCACGCCCTCGCCCGAAAGGCCAAATACGACTGTGATCGCAAGGATCGTCAGGATGAGGGGCCGGCGGCGCAACGCGGCGAGTGACGAGCGAGCGCCCGCGGCCATGCCCGCGAGGCTGCCCCTTGCCTCACGTGGGATCGCCCGATAGCCGGCCTCTGTCATCGCAAAGGAGAGGTAGACGGCGAGCAGCACAAAAAGTCCCCCACCGATCACGAGCGGCAGGTTGAGCCGGATGGAAGCGAGCCCGACCCCGATGAAGATCCCGATGAAGCTCGCCGCCTGCGCGATCTGAGAGGCGCGCAGAAACAGCGGCCCGGCCACCTCTTCGCCAACCTCGTCCGTTATCCACGCATCCTCGGCGCCGCTAAAGAGCGTGGCGCCGATTCCCCAGATGACCTGGGCGACAAGAATGGAGGCGAACTGAGGGACCGATCCCTCGAGGATGAAGCCCGCGCCGACCAGCCCGGTGCCGGCAGCGACCGCCCAACGACGGCTGAAAGCGTCGGCGAACAGCCCGGTCGGGATTTGAAAGACAAGACAGGTGAGCTCGAGCACGCTTCCCACCAGGAGGAGCCTGAGAGGATCGAGGTGGGCCACCTCGAACTGATACACGAGGTTGGTGACCGCGAGCATGCTGAAGAAAAGCGGCCAGGTGGCATGCAGGACGAGATAGACATATGTCGGGTCTTTGGAACGAATGGACAACTGAAGGGTCTCCTCCCGCCGGCCCGGGGGCGCGGCGAATCAATCCGAAGATCGGGAGGTGACTCCAGCAGGGCGGCCCGGAGGCCGGGAGGCTAGAGGTCTCCCGCGACGTCAGAGACGTTCGCGGGTGTTCTCATGGCCGCCATCCTAGACCTAGTTGCGCGAGTTATGAGGGCTGGCGGCTATTCTTCGCCCGAATTGCAATGAGTGATGCAGAGGCGCTGGGGCTGCTGGTTACCGCACGGGATGAGCCGGGCATGCTGTATCGCATATCAGAGGCGATCTTCAGGCACGGCGCGAACATCACTTACATCGCCGGCGGTGCGCATCGCGAGCACATGGCCGAGCTCCAGCTGGAGGTTACCGGTGCCGGCGATGAAGACCGGCTCGTAGCCGACCTCGTGGGCCTCGAGGGGATAGCCGAGGTGACCCACGTACCCACGTTTCAGCGCATCTACGGCAAGCGGGTGATCGTGATCGGCGGCGGAGCCCAGGTGGGGATGGTCGCCCAGGGTGCGGTCTCGGAAGCCGACCGGCACAACATCCGCGGCGAGCGCATCTCGGTCGACACGATTCCTCTTGTGGGCGAGGAGCAGCTGGCGCAAGCCGTGCGAGCTGTCGCTCGCCTGCATCGGGCGCGTGCGCTTGTGCTCGCCGGCGCGCTGATGGGTGGTGACATCTCCAACGCAGTTCGCGAGATCAAACAGGTCGGGATCATCGTCATCTGCACCAACATGGCAGGGTCCGTGCCGGATGCCGCTGACGTCGTGGTCAGCGACCCGGTCGAGGCCGGCGTCATGGCTGTGATGCTGATCGCGGACACCGCGAGCTTTTCGATCGACCACGTCCGCGGACGCCGCTTCTAGTCGGACGCTCTACTCGAGACCGTTCCAGGACCAGTGCGGAACCGGCAGGTCAGCTGCCACATTTGAATCACTCGGCGCATAAGAAAGCACCTCTTCGGTCGCCCATTCCATGTACGAGCGCAGGCGGGCGCGGAATTCGGGATCGTCCGGAAGGCCGGCGTCGTCCGCGGCCTGCATGAAGCAGGCGACGAACCGCGGGCCAAAGTCGTCGCCGGCCCCCTGACGCGCGTGAATTTCGAGCATCGCGGAGTGGCCGCCGTGCGACTCGGTGTAACGGGCTGGACCGCCGAAGACTTCGGCCCAGTAGTGAGCGAGCCTTTCAACGTGCTCGGGGTTGACTCCGTGTGAGAACGGATGGTTGAGCTCTGGGTCCTGCAAGCAACGCTCGTGATGTGCAGCCGCCAGGGCGAGAAAGGCCTGATCGCCGCCGGCGAAGTCGAACATTGACGGTCGGGTTACCGGCGCCATCGCCACACCTTCGTGATCGGCACGGGAAGGATTTCCTTGATGTCGGGTCGCGACGCTTTGAATCCGCGTGCAAGCTCCTCGATGAGCTGAGCAACTTTGCTCTCCGCATCTGCCTGCGACTCGGCGCCAGCCACGTCTCCGCTGATCAGGAACGTGTAGTCGTGGCGGTTCTTGGCCTCGTCGAAGGTATCCGCCTCGCCGAACCTGGGTTCCCAGCCGGAGTGACGCCTCGGAAATTCGACACGCAGGTACTCGTCAAACCCGTCGTAGGCGCGCGCCTCGCCACGGTACTCGGCGGTGAAGCCGTACAGGGCCGGGTTTGCAGCCATCCCAATGCCCAGCCTAACCAGCCGCGGTCTATTTCTGCGGTGAGGGGAACCTTGGATCAAGGCTCGGGTCACTGCGACCGAACGACCTCTGGCTCCAGATTCCCATCAGCAGAACCGCGAGAACGAAAACGGCTGCACCCACAAGCACCACCACCAGCGACGGAAGGCCAACTGCCAATGCTGCGAGCGCGCCGATGGCGCCGGCCACCGCCGCGACAATCACTGACAGCATGCCCGGCAGTGTTTGAAACACGTGCACGGCCGACCCCAGCCCGCTGGCGGCTGTCACGTCGATGCCAAACGTGTGGAGCGCGCCGGGCACGTCGTCGTACGGGCTGGTGGTGAAATTTGGCTCCAGCTCGGGATGCAGCTCGAGGTATCCGTGTCTGAGCCTGTTCATCGCGATTACCCATCGAAAGTCATCGCGATTGAGCTGCGTCAGGCGGGAGATGGTCGCCAGGC
The DNA here is from genome assembly GCA_035318965.1 of Verrucomicrobiia bacterium. GTDB lineage: Bacteria > Chloroflexota > Dormibacteria > Dormibacterales > Dormibacteraceae > Palsa-870. The sequence goes on from DATHDR010000350.1 coordinate 4,817, forward strand.
CCGCGAAGAGGACAACTGAAAGGGTGAGGATGGCGATCAGGATGAACGTGGGCCCGAATCGATCAGCCTGAGCGACCAGCGCGAGGGCGATCACCGCGCCAGACAGGATGGCCAGAAAAACGTTCACGCGCCCCAGGGATTCGGTGTATGTGAGTGAACGGGTCGCGAGCATGCTCCAGTGCTCGGTGGCGAGGATCTGCAGCCTGGAGGCCGCCACGGGGTCGTGGCGAGAAGGTGGCATCTCAGTCGACATACTCTGGCTGCTCCCTATTTGGCCGTCCGCGTGTAGATCAGTATGAGGACGCCGTCGCCGACGGTTTTTGACTCCGCCAGGTGCAGGCGCTTGAGGTCTTCCATTTCACCGAACAGGCGCTTCCCGCTGCCGAGAACGACCGGGAAGACCATAAGGCGTAGCTCGTCGACCAGGTCGTTCGCGAGAAGTGTCTGGACGAGACGGGCGCTGCCATGAACCACGATATCCCCGCGGGCCTTCTGCTTCAGCTTCGAGACCTCTTTGACGACGTCGCCCTTGACGATCGTCGAGTTGTTCCACTCGGCTTTGTCCAGAGTCGAGGAGACGACGTACTTGGGCATGCTGTTGAACATGTCCCCGAATTCGCCTGTCACCGATGGCCAGGCAGCTGCAAATCCCTGATAGGTCACGCGTCCCAGAAGGAGCGCCTCTGAGTCGCGGGTCTCTTGGAGCTTGAAGTCAGCGCCTTCCTGCCCTTGCTCGATCTTGAAGGTCCACCCCGCATGCTTGTAGCTCGAATCACCGCCCGGGCCTTCGGCGACCATATCCAGCGATACGAACTCCGTTACGACGATGCGTCCCATCTCGAATCTCCTTTTATGTATCAGCGCTCACGCAGCGCCTCTGTGACCAGCCGGCTCAGATGAGTCGCGACCTTGAAATCAGAAGTAAGCCGGTTCTTCGTCACCGCAAACGCGATCCCGCTTGCGGTGTCCCCGCACGCGAAGCTCCCGCCGGCGCCGCCGACGCCAAAGACGGAAGTCGAGCCATCCGAGCCGGAACCCAGGCCGCCAATCGCGTAGCCCAGCCCCCACTTCGTTGGCATGCCAAAAATTGCGTCGGTGCCGCTCATCGCAACCGCGGTGGCTTCGCGCAAGCGCGCCGGTGAAATGAGCCGGACGCCGTCCACCTCGCCCAGGAGCGCGGCATACATCCGGGCGATGGCCCTCGCCGACGTCTTTCCCCCGGCGGGAATGTCGGCGGCGAGAATGTCGGCGCGGTTACCTAGCTTGGCGGTGGGAAACACGGTCAGCGGCCCGGCCTTGAACATCGGAAGGTCGGGTGGCATCGCAGCCATCGCTCCCCCGTCAGCGACTTCTGCATCCTCGAGCACGGCCAGCCTGTGTTGTTCCGAGCCCGGCATGCCGAAGTAGAGCTCGTCGCCAACGCTGAGCGGGCCGGAGACTTCCTCCAGGAGGACCTGCGAGATGGGCTTGCCGGTGGCGCGGCGAATGACTTCGCCGACGAGGTAGCCGAAGGTGTAGGCGTGATACCCGATCTTTGTGCCCGGCTCCCACCACAGCTCAGAGTCGGCGATGGCCGCACACGTCTTGTCCCAGTCGCAAAGATCTTCAGGTGTGGTTGTGAGCGGTATGCCGGGCACTCCTGCGGTGTGGCTCAGGACGTGTCGCACCGTCACCTTCTGCTTGCCGTGGGCGCCAAACTCGGGCCAGAGGTCGACAAGCGGAGTGTCGTATCCGAACGCCCCGCGCTCCACAAACATGTGAGCCAGCGTCGCGGCCGCTCCCTTGACGATCGAGAAGTTGTAGAAGGGAGTGTCCGACTCGACCGGACGCCCTGTTGCCGGGTCGGCGATGCCGGCAACCGCGTCGACGGCCAGCTCGCCGCGCCTGTAAACGGCGACCTGCATACCGCGCTCAGCTCCTGAATCCACGAGTTCATCGATCGCTTTTTGGACCTTCTTCTGAATGTCGCTCATGACCGTTTTCATGATTACTCCCTTTCCAAATTTCTAGGCGACCGCCTCGCCTTCGGCCGGTTCGACTTGCATCTCGGTAGTGGTGTGCGCACGAAGCAGCGAAACCGTCAATCCGAGGGTGACGACCACGGTGCCGGCGCCCACCAACCACCCCAGGTGATAGCCGCCTGCAAGAGCGACGGCCGTCGTCGCGCCATCGTGAAGCAGGTTCAGGGTGCGGGCAGCCGCCAGCGTCGCAAGCACCGCCAGACCAAGCGCCCCGCCAACCTGGCCCGTCGTGTTCAGGACGCCAGACGCCAATCCAGCGTCGCTTGGTCGCGCGTCCGCCATGGCGATGATGGTCAGCGAGGGGAACGACAAGCCGCCACCCAGGCCAAGGAGCGCGAGCGGGACCAGCAGATGGACCGGGTAGCTGGCAACAGTTGGGCCAAAACCCAACACTGCCAACGCCAACGCGATGACCACCTGGCCAGAGACCAGCACAGCGAGCGGACCGAATCGGTTGATCAGCTGGGCCGAGAAGCGGACCGAGAACAATCCCATCACGACTGCGACGGGCAGGAAGGCGAGCCCGATCGCCATCGGTCCATAGCCAAGCACGCGCTGAAGATCGAGCGACGCCATGAAGAAGAAGCCAAAAAATGCGGCGGACATCAGGGCCTGCACGACGTTGGCGGCCGAGAGCTTTCTCGAGGCGAATATGCGCAGCGGAAGAATTGGGTTGGCCGCCAATGCTTGCCGCACGACGAAGGCCGTAAGCAAGCCGATCGCCACCGTGCCGAGGCCGAGCGTGCGCAGCGAGCCCAGGCCGTAGTCAGACGACTGGACGATCGTGTACACGCCAAGCATCAGCGCGACCGTGACAAGCACCGCACCGAGCACGTCGGCTCCCTTTCCAACCCCAATTCCGCGGTCGCCCGCCAGCAGGCGAACCGAGAGCGCGGTCACCACCATCCCGAGTGGAAGGTTGACGAAGAAGATCCAGTGCCAGCTGACGCTCTGGGTGATCAGCCCACCCGCGAGCAACCCGATCGCCGCACCGGCCGACGCGATGAAGCTGAAGATGCCGAATGCCTTTGCCAGCTCGTCAGGCTTCGGAAACAGGGTCACGATCATGGCAAGGATCACTGCGGAGCTGACGGCGCCGCCAATGCCTTGAATGAAACGCGCGGCAACCAGCATCGGCTGGCTGAAGGAAAGCCCGCACAACACTGATGCACCCGTGAAGATCGCGAGGCCGATCAGGAAGACCCGCTTCCGACCGAAGAGGTCGCCCAGGCGGCCGGCGAGCAGCAGGAACCCGCCAAAGGCGATCAGGTAGCCGTTGATCACCCACGCGAGACCCGACTGCGAAAAACCCAGGTCGCGTTGGATCGATGGAAGGGCGACGTTGACGATCGTCATGTCGACAACGATCAATAGAAAACCGGCGCAGAGGATCATCAGCGAGAGCCAGCGCGCGTTCTTCATGCTCATTTTGACGACGGTCCGCGAAAAACTCATCGGTCTGGCCTCCCCACAAGTTCTTGAACCGATTACTTTCAGTACGTTCTTCCGTCTTAATCAGCGATGAGGAGCGTCTGCCTCGACTGCGGGCCGATCGAGGCGCCGACGGCTGCCACGATTGATGAGATCGCCCGCTTCCAGCTCGCTGCGCGCCGGCAGGGCTGCGAGGTCGAGCTGGCTAACGCGAGCCCCTATTTGCTCGAGCTGATCAGATTTGTCGGTCTGGCGGACGTGTTATGCGAGGGCCGCGCCCCCTCCGGCGCTTCGACCACGCCGCGCGTGCCGCTCGGGGAGGGTTAGAGTCGCGGGGGCAGGCCGAACAGCGGGAACAGCCTGGCGGTGTCGAGGAAGAACGTGAACTCGGCGATCCGCCCGCCCGATAGCTCGAGCACCTGCAGCGCCCACGGTTCATAGCCGCCCTGCGGACTTGGCTTGTACTGTCCATACGTCGGCATCCCGTTCGCACTGATCGCAGGAATCACGCGCGAGCCGCGGCAGCCAATCCCTGGGCCGAACCACCACGCAAAGACGTCGTCGCGGCCCTCGAGCCACATGTCGTAAGGCGGCATGGACTGGGTCGCGTCCTCGCGAATCAGCGATGTCAGAGCGGCCATGTCGTACTGCTCGAATGCAGCGACGTACCGCTCGAGCATCGCCCGGTCGGACTCGGTCAATGCCGGCATTGGGTCCGTGCTGCTCACGTGGCTCTTGGCGAGCGTGCCCCGAGCTCGCTGGAGCGCACTGTTGACGGACGCAACAGAGGTGTCGAGGAGCTCGGCGACCTCTGACGCTTCCCAGCGCAGCACCTCGCGGAGAATGAGCACCGCACGCTGGCGTGCGGGCAGCTGCTGCAGAGCTGCCACGAAGGCGAGACGGATCGACTCGTGTTCGACCGCCACGTCTGCCGGGTCTTTCTCAGGCGAAACGAGCTGCTCGGGGATCGGCTCGATCCATTCTCGAGCCGACCTGACGTTCAGGTTCGACTCCAAGGGCTCCAACGCCGGTCCAAGGTCCATCGGGCGGGCGCGCCGCTGTCTGCCTTTCAGCGAGTCGAGGCAAACGTTGGTCGCGATTCGGTACAGCCACGACCGCATCGCAGAACGACCCTCGAAGCGGTCACGGTTTCGCCAAGCGCGCACGAAAGCCTCCTGGACGGCGTCCTCCGCGTCGAAGGGCGACCCGAGCATCCTGTAGCAGTACGCGGTCAGCTCCGCCCGATGCTGTTCCAGCTCGCCAAATGCGGGCGCGATCGAGAGCGTGGATTCGTGCACAGGACGATTGTAGACGCCGACTCGGCGGCCACGGCTCAGGCCTAGAATCCGCTGCGTGTCTGTCGATTCGGCAGTCGCTGCGCGGGCGCTACTCGAAACGTGGGGGCATCTTGTGCCGGCGCTCGAGGGTGGTTGGGCTCGCTCTAAAGGCGTAGAGATGCTTGGAGGCGTGACGGGGGTGCCGGCGCCGACGCTGAACGGGGTCTGGGTCGGTGGAGTCGACGCTGATGCTGGGGAGATCACCGATCTCCTGGATGAGATTGCTGCTACAGGTTTACCGCACTGCCTGCAGTTCCGGCCAGGCGCGGCCGAGCGTCTCACCAAGCTTGCCCGCAGCCGGAATATGACCAGAGGCGAAGACATCCCGCTGATGGCGCTGGACGAGCCAGGTCAGCTCGATGCCGCCCACGCGGTGAAAGGACTCACGATCCGAGAGCTTTCGCCGCGAGAGGCGCACTTGCACGCGCACCTGGCCGCGGCCGGCTTTGAAGCCCCGGTGGAAATGTTCCAGCAGCTGATGACGCCGGCGCTTCTGGGCCTGCCTGGCGCACGCTGCTACCTGGGCGAGTCGGGCGGGCGACCGGTGACCACAGGTTTTGGGGTCACCCTTGGCTCTTACGTCGCGATCTTCAACATCGCCACACCCCCGGCACATCGGCGGCACGGGTATGGCGCCGCGGTCACCGCTCGCGCCGTCGCCGATGGCCTGGACGCCGGAGCGGAGTGGTCCTGGCTGCAAGCCTCCCCGGCGGGCCAACCCGTCTACGAACGCCTCGGTTTCCACACGGTCGAAACCTGGCCCTGTTGGATTGCGGAGGGCCGGCCTTAGGTACCTGATTTCAGGTGCAACCGAAGCCCTCTTTCAGGTGTTTCTCACCTTATGGGCGACGCGTTCCGCGCCCTACCTTGGTTCCAGGCTCGGGAGCCAAAGAATCCGGAGGAGGACAAAGGAACATGAGCGACAACTACAAGTTCTACGCAGAAAAGATGGAAGAGATCCGGGTCTGCCGCGAAATCAACCAACCCTTGCAGGGCCAGCTCCTTGAGCTGTTCACGTTCGTGAGAGAGTGTGAGACGTACTGGGAGTCGCGCAACACGAACGCGAGGGACGCTTAACCCGGGCATCGGCCCATGTCAATGGTCGCCTAAACTCTCTCTCTTGCAGAACCTCGCCTGGCTCTCATCGGCTGAGATCGCGCGCCGCGTCGAGGCCGGCAACCTTGACGGCCAGGAGGTCGTGCGAACCCACCTCGGTGCGATCGATCACCTCGACCCGGGCCTGCACGCCTACGTGCACGTCGACCGCGACGCCCGCGCCGGCACCGGGCCGCTGGCCGGCGTCACGCTGGCCGTCAAGGACAGCCTTCCTGTGGCGGGCATGCCGTGGACGGATGGCAGCGCGGTCTGGCGCGACCGCGTCCCGAGTGAGGACACCATCGTGGTGGCGCGCGTCCGTGCGGCCGGCGCGGCGATCCTCGGCAAGACCAACCTTCCGGAGCTCGCGGCAGCGGTCGGAACGACCAACGCGATCTTCCCCGCCACCAACAATCCGTGGCGAGCGGGCATGACGCCGGGCGGCTCGAGCGGCGGCAGCGCAGCGGCCGTGGCAGCGGGAATGGCCACCATATCGATCGGCACAGACATGGGCGGTTCGATTCGCATTCCCGCGTCCTGCTGCGGGGTCGTCGGCCTACGGCCTTCGCCGAACCGCGTGCCCATCGAGATCGCGGACCCGGCGGGACTGTCGGTCGTCGCCCCGATCGGACGGACGGTCGCCGATGTAAGGCTGCTGTTCTCGGTGATGGCACAGGTATCCGCACCAAAGCTGCGGCCGGGCTCGCCGAGCTTCAGGATTGGCGTGGCCGACACGACCGCGCTGGGGATGGACGATGCGTGCGCCGACTCATGCCGGCGAGCAAGCGATGCGCTCGAGTCGGCGGGCCATCGCGTTGAACGCATCGCGTGGGAATCGGAGTCGGTGACGGCAGGCTACGCCATCGTCCGACGCGCCAGCATGGCGTCCTTCCCCGTCGATCCGAAGCTCTTTGCGCCGGGAATTCGCAAGCTCGTCGAGCAGGGCCGCAAACTGTCGGCGCTCGACTACTTCCAGGCTTTCGAAAGCGCCAGCGCCGCTGCATATTCGGTTGTGGTGAAACCGCTCCTGACCAGCTTCGACTTCCTGCTCACCCCCACGCTCGGCCTGGTCCCCATGCGGATCGAGGAGGTGCCGCCGTTCCTCAGCGAACCGTACGGGCGCTACATCCAGTTCGTGCTGCCGGTGAGCTTCGCGCGCACACCCGCGGTGTCGGTTCCTGCGGGGCTGCACGAGGGATTGCCCGTCGGCGTTCAGCTTGTCGGACGCGCCGGCCAGGAGTTGGAGCTGCTGTCTCTCGCGGAGCAGCTCGAGGCGATCTCGGACTTCGGCTTCCAGCGACCACCTCTCGGCGGCTGACAATGTGTACTCGATGAAGGTTCAGCGCGTCGAGATGTTCGTCTGCCCGATGGCCACGCCGTCGGACACGTCCGGGCTGCAGGGGCTGGCCGATTCGGGGAAGATCCGCCCCGACACGCTCGTCGCGCTTGCCGGAAAGACCGAGGGCACCGGCCAGCACGACGACTGGGGCCGAGTGTGGGCGGACGTCGCGCTCCGCGACTGGACCGCCAGGTTCCTTGGCATCCCCGTGACGGACGTGGCGAAGCAGGTCATCTTCGTCCTGTCTGGCGGATGCCCAGGTGTGATCACCCCCCACATCGCGGTCGTCACGCGGGAGTGGGTCGAGATCCCAGACGGCGACGCGCAGGCCGACAAAGACAAACGGCTCGTCGTGGGCAGAGCAGGGTCCGCTGCCATGCCACCTGAGGAAGTCGGCCGGATGGGCCAGATCAAGAAGGTCGCCGAGGCGACCCGGCGAGCGATGGCAGACGCCGGCCTGACCGATCCCAAGGACGTCCACCTCGTCATGGTCAAGGTGCCTGGACTGACGACCGCGAGCATCAAGGACGCGGAGTCTCGCGGCCAGTCGGTGGTCTCGCACGACCTCACTTTCGGTCCCGAAGGTGCAGGGGTGTACGCGAACGACGCGGCGGCGCTCGGTGTCGCGATGGCGCTCGGCGAGGTTAAGGGGTCCGCATTGTCGGATGACGTGGTGCGCCGCAACTGGGACCTGTACTCATCGGTGGCGATGACCTCCTCCGGCGGCGAGAAGCGCCACGGCGAGGTTGTGCTCTTCGGCAACTCGAGTGGCTCGCAAAGCTCGCTCCGGATCGGACATGCCGTGACCAAAGACTTCATCGATGCCGAAGGCGTGAGAAACGCCCTTCGCTCGGCCGGGCTGCAGTTCGAAGGTTTGCCCGCTGAAAGCGACCTGGCGCGCCTCGTTCACGTCTTCGCCAAGTCGGTGATTCCGGGCAGCGACCAGGTTCGCGGCCAGAGAATCACCCTGCTCGACGACGTCGACGCCTACCAGATCGGAAAGGCACTGGGCGGGATGCTCATCGCATCGG
>DATHDR010000351.1:0-4808 GCA_035318965.1 Verrucomicrobiia bacterium
CCCTCGCCCGCGTCGATCGCGTGTGCCGCCATCCGGGTGGTCATCAACGAGGAGGAGCAGTAGCGGTTCACAGTCACGCCCGGGACGTCGAGGCGCGCCAGGATCGAGACGACGCGGCCGATGTTATGGCCCTGCTCGCCGCCTGGTAGGCCGCACCCGCAGATGAGGTCCTCGATCTGGTCGCGATCAAGCTCTGGAACTTTCTCGAGCACCTTGGTCACCACATGGGCGGCCAGGTCGTCGGGCCGGACGTCGACGAGGGAACCCTTGCGCGCCCGACCGATCGGCGAACGGCCCAACGCCACGATCACTGCTTCAGTCATGTTCGAAATTATGGTCCCCTCCGGGACTGCTCTATTTGGAGTGGCGCTCGCCGAACAGGATGAACGCCCACATTCCCGCGAACGCGGTGGCGATGACAGCGACCGCTGTCACAGCGTTTAGCCTTCCCCAGCCGGCGAGGAAAAGGATCAGGAAGAGGGCCGGCAGCCACAGGGCGCCCGCGAGCTCGCGACGCCCGAGCATCTTGTGGCGCTTGCCTTCCAGGATCAGCTCCCGCGGGAGCCGCTCATCGGGGTCGAGCGGCGCAAAGATCGCGTACATGCTGCGCCGCTCCAGGCTGCGGAGATCCCTCTCCTGGGTCACATGCCGGGCCATTTCCTTCCTGCCCATAGTTTGCCTGGCCTCCCCACCATGTGGGAAGGTGGCCCGAAGGGCCGGAATGATCACGACTTGATGAGGAGCGTCTCCCGGGTGAAAAGGCGCAAGGCCGCGAACCAGCAGATCAAACCGGTGGCCGCCAGGCTCGCGGTGGTGACGCCAAGGGCCGGCCAGGCGACCGCGTTGTGGACAATCGCGTCCCTCAGCACCAGCACGGCGTTGAGGATGGGGATCAGGTAGTAGGCCAGGTTGGGGTTGAAGTCGGGGATGAACAGGATGATCGAGGCGGGGAAGATGGTGATGAAGTACAGAGGCGTCGCGTACGCCTGTCCCTGCCGGAAGCTCTTGGCCAGGGTTCCGAGGGCCAGCGTGAGCGAGCTGAACGAGCCCGCCAGCAGCACTGCCAGCCACAACATGACGATTGCGCCCAGTGGACTGAGGGTCACGCGAGTGCCCAGCAGCGGAATCTGGGTCAGCGCCAGCAGCATCGACCCGATGGCCGCGATCGCAGCGACCAGGCTGACCAGGCCCACGGCCAGGATCTTGCCGAGCAGGATCCGGCTCCTCGGCGTCGGCGTGAGGAGCAGGCTCTCCAGCGTCTTTCTCTCGCGTTCGCCGGCTGAGGTGTCAAGTGCCGCGGAGAGGCCGCCAGTGAGCACCATGGTGACCAGGATGTAGGGCAGGAAGAAGCTCAGGAACGCGTTGCCGGCCGCTTTCACAGGGGAGCTCAGCGGATGGATCCTGACCGGGAGCGGGTTTAGCACGCCGGGGTCGACGCCTTTTTCCTTGAGTGCAGCCGCGGCTTTGGCTGCGTTGTACTGCCCGAGCACCGTCTGCACGCGAGTGTCAGCGATCTGCGCGCTCTGCCGCGTCGGGTCGTAGTACTCGTCGATCTGCGCAGGCTGAAAGACAACGCCAATGTCCACCTGCTGCTTGGCCGCGGCCTCGGGGTCTGCGACCTGCTCGAGCTTGAGCCCAGTCGCGGTGAGCAGGATGTCCAGACCAGTTGGAATGTCTCCGCTGTAACCGACCGTGTATGTCTGGGTGGCGGTCCTGGTCGAAACCTGGGAGATGACCAGCAGCACGATCGGCGTGGCCAGCGCAGCGAGCCCGATCGCGATCAGCGTTCGGCGGTCGCGAAGGATCTCGCGCACCTCCTTCAAGAAGACGATGCGAAGGGTCCTCATGCGACGAGCTCGAGGAACGCGTCTTCGAGGTCTCGATGCGCTCCCCGCACCTCCGCGGTGGCGCCGGTGGCAACCACGTTGCCTTCATGGAGGATGGTGACGCGATCGCACAGCCGCTCGGCGTCGTGCAAGACGTGGGTCGAAAAGATCACGCATTTCCCGCGTCCGCGGGCCTCGACCATGAAGTCGCGAATGTCGCGGGAGGCGAGCACATCCAGGTTGGACGTGGGCTCGTCGAACATCAGGATGTCGGGGTCGTGGACGATCGCGCGAGCGATGGCCACCTTCTGCTTCTGTCCGGACGAAAGGCTCTCGGCCCGCTGCTTTGCAAACGCGGCCATGTCGAGCCGGTCGATCACAGCGTCGACGCGTCGGCTCACCTCGCGGTCCGGCACGCCGCTCAGCTCGGCGAAGTAGACGATGTTCTCGCGCGCGGAGAGCCGCGGATACACGCCGATGTCGGCGGTCACGACTCCGACCCTGCGGCGCACCTCCTCGGCCGCCGTCCGCGTGCCGAAGCCCAGGACCTCGACCGTACCGGCGTCCGGTGACAGGAGGGTGCAGATGATCCTGAGCGTGGTCGTCTTGCCCGCGCCGTTGGGTCCGAGGAGGCCGAAGATCTCACCCGAATTGGCCTCGAGCGAGATCCGGCGGAGGACCTTGTTCTTGCCGAGCGTCTTCTCGAGGCGGTCGACCCTGACCGCCGCTGGGCTCACTTGGGTTTGGCGGAGGGGCTCTTCGCTGCTTTTGGCTTGGGGGATGCAGGCTCGGCCTTTTTAGCTGCAGCGCGCTTCGCGGGCGGCGGCTTGGCCTCCGCCTCAACTTCGGGTGCGGCCGGCGCAGCCTCGTTCGCGGGCGTATCGGCCGTCGCGACACCCATGGTGCTCGACAGGGTGCGATGACAGGTTTCGCACGTGATCACAGTTCGGACCAGCGTCCCGAGGTGATGCTCCTCGCGGCGCAGGTTGCGAACCCGGTCGCAGAAGGAGCAGTAAGCGACCTCGGTCGTGACCTCGACGTGCCCCGGTCTTTTGTTCATGTGCTGTCTAAGGTAAACTTTCGCGCAGGTCGGGTTTCCTTTAAGTCCGGTACTGCGATACCGGGAAGGAGGTTTTTTGATGGCCGTTGGCAGCCGCTTGCGGCACGTGATCGAGAGCCAGCAGTTCTCGCGGTCGCTTCTCGAAGAGCTCTTCGCCCGCTCAGAAGAGATCAACCGTGAGCCTCACAAATTCATGGGGCGTCTCAACGGCCAGGTGATGGCTGCTCTCTTCTACGAGCCGTCAACCCGCACGCGCCTCTCATTCGAAGCGGCGATGCTGCGACTCGGTGGCCAGACCATGGGCACCGACAACGCGCGCGAGTTCTCCTCCGCGGCCAAGGGCGAGACTCTCGAAGACACGATCCGGATCGTCGGCGGTTACGCCGACGTGATCGTCATCCGCCACAACGAGGAGGGGGCCGCGAAGAGGGCTGCCGCTGTCAGCTCGGTGCCCGTCATCAACGCCGGTGACGGTCCGGGCCAGCATCCGACGCAAGCTCTGCTCGACATCTACACGATCAAGGACGAGCTCAATCGCGTCGACGGAATCAACGTGGCCATGGTCGGCGACCTGGCGAACGGCAGGACCGTCCGCTCACTCACGTACCTGTTGAGCAAGTTCAAGGACATCAAGGTCTGGTTCGTCGCGCCCCCGGCCGTCGCCATGCGAGATGACCTGAAAGCCCACCTCGATGAACACCACATCCCGTGGGTCGAGACCGAGGATCTTGAGTCGGTTTTGCCCGAAGTCGACGTGGTCTACATGACGCGAATCCAGAAGGAGCGCTTCGCCGACCCGGACGCTTATAGCGCGGTCAAGGGCATCTACCGCATCGACGCGAGCTCGCTCGCGCTGATGCGCAAGTACGCGATCGTGATGCACCCGCTGCCGCGCATCGACGAGATCGCGCCCGAGGTCGACGAGGATCCACGCGCCGCTTACTTCCGGCAGGCGCGTAACGGCCTGCCGGTCCGCATGGCTTTGCTGGACCGGCTTCTAGGATGAGCGTCACCCACGGCCGGCTCAAAGCGACCGTGATGGACGCTGACCAGATCCGCCGGTCACTCTCTCGAATCGCCCACGAGATCGTGGAGCGAAACCGAGGCACCGAGGACGTCGTCCTCATAGGCATCGTGGCCAAGGGCGATCACATCGCGGTACGCCTGGCGGCAAAGCTGATGGAGCTGGAAGCAACGCCGGTTGCGGTCGGCTCCCTGGACGTCAGCGAGCACCGGGACGACCGCCACCTGCGCGAGCCGGCCCATCGCGCGACCTCGAACGTGCCGGAAATTGACGGCAAGGTCGTGGTGCTCGTCGATGACGTTATCCATCACGGCCGGACGGCGCGGGCGGCGATGGACGCGCTGATGGACTTCGGTCGCCCGCGGGCCATCCAGCTGGCAGTGCTCGTTGATCGGGGGCATCGCGAGCTGCCCATCCGGCCCGATTACGTCGGCAAGAACGTGCCCACTTCTGATGCGGAGCGGGTCGAGGTGCTGACGGCGGAGGATGACGGGGTCGACCAGGCGGTGATCGTTGGCGGCTAAAAAGCATTTCGCTGCGCTTGTGCTCGAGGACGGCAGGGCTTTTGTCGGCGAGGCCCTTGGAGCTGATGTTGTGGGAGAGGGCGAAGTCGTGTTCAACACCGCGATGACCGGCTACCAGGAGGTGCTCACCGACCCGTCGTACGCCGGCCAGATCATCACCTTCACCTACCCGCACATCGGCAACTACGGGGTCAGCGCGGCGGGGATGGAGTCCGATCGCATCCACGCGCGCGCCGCGATCATGCGCGCCGCCGTCAACCGCGAGGACGCGCCGGGGGCCGAGCGCGCGTGGCTCGACTGGCTGGCCGACTGCGGCGTGCCGGCGATCACCGGCGTCGACACCCGCGCGCTCGTGCGCCACATCCGCGACGCCG
>DATHDR010000352.1:0-2016 GCA_035318965.1 Verrucomicrobiia bacterium
GTCCTTACCGGCTCGCACGTCGTAAGGCACGATCTTTCGCTCCGAGGCGACCTCGGAGAACTTCCGGCCCATGAAACGCTTGATCGAATAAACGGTGTTTTCGGGGTTGACCGCCGCCTGCCGGCGAGCCAGGTTTCCGACGGGGCGCTCACCAGACTTCGTGAACGCGACGACCGAGGGTGTGGTTCTGGAACCTTCGGAGTTGGGAATGACGACGGGCTCGCCGCCCTCCATGACGGCGATGACCGAGTTGGTCGTCCCCAAATCGATTCCTACAGTCTTCGGCATATGTGGCTTCTCCTCCAGGTGCGCAGCTCGGCGCTAGTTTGAATTTCTATGTCTGTCTCTTTCCCCAGGGCGGCTAGCTCAAAACAGGCCGTAGGGTATTAGCCGTGCCGATCTTCGAGCTCGACCCTGTCGACCGCATCGCCGTGGCGGCAGTGGGCGAGCCCGGGCAGCGTCAATTCTTTCTCCTGGCGACCGGCTCCGGGCGCCAGCTGACCCTCGCGTGCGAGAAGTCGCAGATCCAGGCCCTCCTCGTCCGGCTCCAGCAGATGCTGGAAGCCCAGGGCATCGTGGCGCCCGAAAACGCAGCTGCATCGGCCGGGTTCGAGCCTGGCGAGCCTGAGTGGCGCGTCGCGGAAATGGGGCTCGGCTACCACGAGGCCCGCCAGATGTTCGTCCTGGTCGCCAGCCAGGGCGCTGCCGCCGAAGAAAGCGAACCAGGGGCTGCCGCGGCCACGAACGACGACGCTCCCAGCGTGCGCTTCTGGCTCAGCCACGAGCAGGTCATCGCCTTTTCCAGGCAGGCGGAGAAGGTGCTGACCGGCGGGCGGGCGCTCTGCCCGCGCTGCGGGCTGCCGATGGACCCCGCAGGCCACCCGTGTCCGGTCTCCAATGGCGCACGGCCTATCTTCTGAACGCGCGGAGGAGCTGCTCGTCGAGCTGCCCGAGATGGAGGTGGTCGGGCTGCTTCATGGGGCCTCGAACTACACCTTTCTCGCCCGGCTCAACCCCCATCCGCCATCAGGCTTGCTGGCCGTCTACAAGCCCGCTCGAGGCGAATCGCCACTGTGGGATTTCGACGCCGGGAGCCTTTACCGGCGCGAGGTCGCGGCGTACGAGCTGAGCAAGGTCCTCGGATGGCCGCGGGTCCCGCCCACCGTGGTCCGGCGGCATGGACCGCACGGCGTCGGCGCGCTGCAGCTCTTCATCGAGTCGGACCGGAGGCATTTCCTCGACCAGCAGTCGGCTGAGCGCGAGACCTGGGTGCGGGTGGCCCTTTTCGACGTCATCATCAACAACGCAGACCGCAAGTCGGGCCACTGCCTTTTCGACGCCAAGGACGACGTCTGGGTCATCGACCACGGCCTGACCTTCCACGTTGACCCCAAGCTCCGGACGGTGATCTGGGATTTTGCCGGCGAGCCGCTGCCGCAGGAGCTCTGCGGCGATGTAGAGCGAGCGCTGGTCGAGGTCGATAAAGGCCGGCTGGCAAAAACGCTGGACGGACTCCTGAGCCCTGGCGAGATCCGCGTGCTGAAGCGCCGGATGCGCCGTGTGCTCGACCCTGCGTGGCGGTTCCCAGAGCCGACATCCGCCTGGTCGGTGCCGTGGCCGCCGATCTGATGCGGTAACCTACCGAGCTTCGCATGAGGTTGCTCCGGGTCCTGGCGACGCTACCCATCTGGATTGTTTTAATCGCAGCCAGTCCGACTCCCGCGTCCCAGAGTCCGACACCCCCATCTCCAACGTCTGCATCGCCGACGCCTGCATCACCGACGCCTCCACCTCCCTCACCATCGCCGTCGCCGTCGCCGAGCCCCAGCCCAAGTCCAATTCCCGTCAACGCCTTCATCTCGATCGACGTCACGGCCGGCGATGTCAACACCGCGATCACGGTGAATGGCTCCGCCTTCCTTCCCAACGAATCGACGGGCCTCTACTGGGACCAGCCGAACAAGGTCGCCGGAGCATCGAATGCCGATGCGAACGGAAACTTCACCACCAGGGTCA
>DATHDR010000353.1:0-11816 GCA_035318965.1 Verrucomicrobiia bacterium
GGGTACGCCTTCATTGATGCCGCGAACTGCGGTGGCAGTTCCAACGTGTCCACCACGGTCAGCACCACGGAGGCCGGCTGCAAGGTCTTCTTCGACACCATTTCGGGATACGACAACTGGGGCGCCTTCGCGGCCGCCCACCCGACTTACCGGATCGCCCAGGGCCACTTCCCGTTCATCATCGCCGACGAGCCCGGCCACTACGCCGTCAGCAGCATCGTCCTCACCTAGCTCGACTGCAGGGAAACCAGAGGGTCAGGGCGCCAGGTACGCCCTGACCCCAACCCCAAGCGAGGGTCCCCGCCTATTTCCCGTAAGCGCACAGCGGGCGGCCGCCACGATATCGAGCACCGGTGTTGGCATGCCGGTTGATGCCCCAACCGCCTTCCGGTGACTCGGTGATCAGGACAAAGGGCGCCGTCTAGGCGGCGGTCAGGAACTTGACCAGGCCGGCCTCGAGCGCCACTGCGATCTGCCGCTGACCCGACGGGTCAGCCGCCAGGCGGGCCTCGGTGGGATTGCTCAGGAACAGGGGCTCGACCAAAGCGCCCGGCATCTGGCTTGGTCTGTCGACCCAACCCGCAGCCATGGGCCCAAGCTCGATCAGGTGGCCATACGTGCTGCCGGAGCTGGTGAGCGTCGGGGCGGCCAGCTGGTCATCGGTCCAGACGCCTCGGTCGGCCGTGCCGAGCGCCGCAACCAGCGCCGCCTGCAGGTCGGTGGCAAGCCGGCGATTCTCAGAAGAGAAGGTCCTCGCGGAGTCGTAGAAGGATTCGGTGCCGCTGACTGCCGGGTCGTCGAACGCATTGAAATGAATCGACACCAGTGCAGCGGCGCCGGCGGCATTCGCGCAAGCGGCGCGAGCCGCCAGGTCGCGATGCTCCGCGCTGCCGGTGAGCGCCCCTAGCACCGAATCCGAGGCTGAGAGCTTGAGCATCGTCGTGTCCTGCGTGCGCGACATGACCACCCGATAACCATCCGCTCGAAGCAGCGCGCTCAGCTGAGCCGCCACCGCGAGCGTGGCGTCCTTTTCCAGCACCTCGTGCGAGCCGGAGCCACCCACCACGCCAGGGTCGAGGCCTCCGTGACCGGGATCGATGAACACCGTTTGGCCCGACCCGGCACGGCTCGGCGGCAAGCTCATGCATGCGCCCGACTCGAGGCCTGGCAGCGAAAGCTGACTCGGCGCCTGCGCCTCCACCGCTTGCTTGAGATTGGCCGCCACGGCGATCGGGGCGCCGACCAGGGCGATGAGCCGGGTTGCGCCGAAGACAAGGGCAGTCACAAGCGCGAGTACGAGCGCTGTGCGAAGCAGGGGCAATGAGCCCCGCCGGCGCCGAGTGCGGTGTGGGACGTGGCGAGCGTTTGCGATCGGCCCGGCCAGTTTAGCGTCACCGACGCCCAGCTACTTGATTCTGGCGTTTTCCGCCTGCGCGACCTTCTTGGAGGTGGGGGTGTCGATGTTGAGGATCGCGAGGATGACCATGAAAGTCTTGTTCTGCCAGACAGCGACGTAAAACGACTGATTCGACACAGAGATGCTCAACACGATCGAGTTCTTCGTCAGGCCGGTCGCCGTGCCTTCGACAACCGGAGCGCCGCCGCTCTTCAGCGAGGACGCGCTGAAGCCGAAGATCGACTCGCTCGTGTAGCCCTTGTTGGCGCTGGCCTCGTCTTTGAACTGAATGACGAAGTTCACCACCAGCTTGTATGTCGCCGAGCTGATGTCAGAGGTGTTGGACTCGATGCTCGCGCAGTGCGCGGTGCTGTCTGTGTAGAAGGCCGTGTATGCCGCGGTCGCTCCCTTCTGCTTCGCCGAGTCCCACTCGGTCTTGGTCGATGTGTACGTATTCGGATCTTTTGTCTTGGACTTGTTGAGGAAGCTGTCAATGTCGCCCGAGAGGTCGCACTTGTGCATATCGCTCGGTAGGTCGGCCGGCTGCACCGCGACAGTCGCTGCGGTCGGGCCGCTGGGCAGGATCGATGAGGTGCCGCCACACGCGACGGCCAACAGAACGACTGCGAGTCCGGCGAGCGATCTTTGAAGCACGGGCCCAGTTTGACAGCGATGGTCCAGGAACCGAATCCCTTAGAAGAAGATCGTCCGGCGTCTCGGAAGCATGCGGCGCAGAGCGCCCTGGATCCAGCCGCGGACCTCTTCGGTCAGCTCGTTCACCACGCGAGGGTCGTCTGCAGCCGCCGGCCCGAGGTGCAAAACATCAATGGGTTTTCCGAACGCGATGAACCACTTCGAAGGCAGCGGAAGCAGTCCGGCCAGCCCCAGCCATGGGAACGTTGGCGTGATTGGGAAGACGGGAAGGCCGAAAAGCCTCGCTAACGGCTGGAGGTCCAGCATCACCGGGTGCAGCTCCTCCGACCCGACGACAGCGACCGGGATGATCGGCGACCCCGTTCGCAGCGCCACCTGAACGAAACCCCCACGGCCCATTCGCTGGACCTTGTAGCGGTCCCGATAGCGCTTAGATGCGCCCTTGACCCCTTCAGGGAAAACACCAACCAGCTGGTCGAGTTCCAACAGCGCGGTCGCGTTGTCCGGATGAGCGAGCACGTTGCCGGTCTTGATCAGCAGCATGTTGGTGAACGGCATCGCGAATGCCCAGTCGACCACCAGCATTCGCGCATGCCGCGGCTTCGGGTGCTCGGCAATGATCGCGGTGCGAATCATCGCCCCGTCGTACGGGACGATGCCCGCATGGTTCGCCACCAGCAACGCTCGACCTCGCGCCGGCACGTTGCGGATTCCATCGACTTCGACACGCCAGTAATTGCGATAGAACCAGAGCGCAACGCCCTGAACCCGATCGGTGAACTCCGGATCGAAGCCGAAGTCGTCGTGTTGCTGCTCCAGGCGATCGCTGGAGCTCAATGCACGAAGAGCCCCCACTCAACATCGATTATGGCAACATGCAGTCGGCCTCGACATGACACTCGATCTGCAGGCCGCCGCGACTGAATATCTTGGCTGGCTTCAGCTCGAAGCGAACCGGAGCCCGAACACGGTCCGCGCATATCAGTCCGAGCTCCGCAAGCTGATCGAGTTCCTCACCACCAACGGCCACTCGCTAGCGCTGGATCAACTGCGTCACGATGACCTCCGCGCATATCAGCGTCATCTCGCCGGTCGGTTGAAGAGTCCCGCCTCACGTGCGCGCGCGCTCGTCGCAATTCGTTCGTGGTTACGCTGGCTGGCCAGAGAAGGCTTGATCGAAAAAGACCTCTCCAACGGCATCACGCTGCCAAAGCTCGAACAGCGCTTGCCCAAGCCGATCGATCCCGACGAGCTCACCCGTCTGCTCGCTGCCCTGCCGCATGAGACAACGGCGGAAAAGCGCGACCGCGCGATGGTGCAGTTCCTGATCAGCACAGGGTGCCGCATCTCCGAGGCGCTGGCGCTCGACCGCACCGACTTTCCACGCAGCGGCAACCGGCTCGTGGTCACGGGCAAGGGCTCCAAGCAGCGCTCCGTGTACCTCACCGCCGACGCGCGCGCGGCGCTCGAGGACTACCTCGGCGCGCGCGAGGATGCGTGCATGGCCCTTTTCGTCAACTTCGACCGCGCCGCCGCGGACGATCGGAGCCGCCGCCTGACGCCGGCCGGCGCCCGCTTCATCGTGCGCAAGATTCGGCGCCAGCTGGGCGCGTGGTCTTTCAAGTCGCCTCATGTGGCGCGCCACACCGCCGCCACCACGCTCCTCGAGGTCACCGGCGGCGACGTGAGGTTGGTCCAGGAGGTGCTAGGCCACGCGAACCTAAACACGCTTCAGGGCTACACGAAAATCGTCGACAGCCGGAAGCAGGAGGCCTACCGCCTCTACCAGGAGTTTCTGGACGGCAAAAAGGCCGGGCGTTAGTATCTGGCTTGTGACCGACGTCAAGCAGGCGAAGCTGTTCCAGGGGTTGCCGGAATCGGAGCTCCGTTCAATCCAAAAGCAGATGAAGACGGTTCATCACCCAGCCGGACACGAGATCGTCGTCAAAGGCGAGAACGGAGTCGGGTTCATGGTCATCCTCGACGGCACCGTGACGGTGTCTACCGTCCAGGGGAAGTCGCGGAAGCTCGGGCCCGGCGACTCGTTCGGCGAGATGTCCCTGCTCGACCATGAGGGCCGCAGCGCAAACATCAAAGCGGACACGGACGTATCCCTGGCGACCATTCCGGAATGGGGCTTCAAGCCATTCCTGAAGGAGCACCCGGAAGTGACCTACCGCCTCCTCCAGGTCCTCAGCCAGCGAGTGCGCTTGGCCGAAAGCGACCAGTAACCCGAAAAGGCTCGGCCCGCTAGGAACCCGTCCTCCCGGAGTTAGACCGTAATGATCCCCGGCCGAAGCCTCTTGCTGGCCATTTTGGTCGCAGCCACCGGATGCAGCTCGGCCACACCGGTCTCTTCGTCCAGCCCAACAGGAACAACAGCGCCGGTGGAGCTTGCGTCCCCGACTCCCGACAAGGCTGACCACGTGACGATGCTTCCGGTGACGACCTTCGGCCATATGGTGGTCGATCCCAAGACGAAGCACGTCTTCGTCTCAAGCCCGGAAGGCAGCGCAATCGTCGTCCTGGACTACTCGGCGAACATCGTGCGGACGATCTCCAACGAAGCCGGCGCGGACGGGATGGTCGTGAGCGGCACCTCGCTGTACGTGGCCCTTAGCACGGCGGGGGCAATCGATGAAATCAGCACCGCCCAGCTGTCGAAGATCAGGACGGTGACCAGCGGCCTCGTGCAGCCGGCCGATCTCGCCTTGGCCGGCGGCCGCCTATGGACGACCACCGGCGCGTGTGCCAACTGGTCAACCGAGCTCGTGAGCGTCGACGTGGTGACTGGCGCGACAAAGACGTATCCCGCGCCGGCGAGCTCCAATCTCTCGTACTGCGCCGCGTTCGCCGGCAACCCCGCCCTGCCCAACCTGCTGCTCGCATGGGACCACGGCCTGTCTCCTGCGACCATCACGGAGATAGACGTCTCGACGGGCGAGCCCGTGGTGGTTGTCAGCCGGCGAGAGGAGACCCTTGGGAATCTGCAGGGCATCGCGATCACGTCCGACGGATCGCTCTTCATCACCGCATCGGGCGCGCCGTATGAATTCGACGAGTGGCGGGTTTCCGACCTGGCCCAGGATGGGGTGATCTACCCGGGCATGCCCTACCCGATCGCGGTGGCGGTGAATGGAGACGGCAAGATCGCCTGCGCCCTGTGGTTACCGACTGGCTGGACGCTCCGCGAGTACCTCGTCGGGCGGCCGGACCACTATCTCTACAGCGGCGCCTTCGGTTCGCAGACAAACCTGGTTTTCGCGCGAGGCCTCGCGTTCACCCCGGACGGCTCGCGCCTGCTGGTCGTGACGGGGGACCAGGACATCGGCCAGAAAACCGTGATCTTCAACTCGCTCGCCGCGCGCTCAGGGTCGAGTTTGCTGGCCTCGCAGAACTAGATCGTCAAACTGCCCAAAAAAGAAGGCCGGGCCCTGAAAGGACCCGGCCTTGTCTGTTTCTAGATAACCGAGCCTTACTCGTCCTCGATCTGGTTGTACATCAAGCTGTCCTGGATCTCGTACAGGGCGTCCATCGCCTCCATCACGGAAGCCGGCTTGGCCTGTGCCAGGACCGTCACCTCGGGCGACTCCTCGATGACCTTGTTGATCGCGACCGAGAGCACCGGCGGCATCTGCCGCTGGTCGGCCAGGTTCAGCATCTCGAGCTCGTTCAGGAGCCGGTCGATGTGATGCATCTTGTTCCGGCGCGCGTACTTGGCGCGCTGGATCCGACGCTCCCGGGCGGTCATATGCTCGATGGCTCGGCTCGCCTGCTTGATCATCGTCATTTCTATATCTCCCGGCAAATATTTTAGGGCGGCCCTCCAATTTGTCAAGGATGATCTGTAATAAATAGCCTGGCCGTGCTAGCATGGTCGGCCATCGAGCGGATGAGCCACTCATGATCCCCGGCCGTTCGACCCGCATGGAAGTCCTGGAGCTGCTGCGCCGCAAGGGCCGTTGCAGCGCGGAAACGATCGCCAGCGACCTCGGCGTCACGCCCAACGCGGTCCGGCAGCACCTGACCAACCTCGAGCGCGACGGGTTCGTCGTCAGCCACCCCGAACGAAGCGGCCGCGGCCGGCCCGCCCTTCTCTTTGCGCTCACCGAGCGGGCCGATTCGGTGTTCCCCAAGCGCTACGGGCAGCTCGCCACGATGGTGCTCCAGGAGGTGCAAGAGATGGGGGGCCCAGATGCATTGGATGAGGTGTTCTCCAGGGTCGCCGCGCGGCACGCAGGCGCCCTCCAGCCTGCGCTGGACGGCCTCGAGTTCGACGAGAAGCTGCGGCGCGTCGTGGCCTGGATCGGCCGTGCGGGAACCCTCGCGGAGCAGTCCGAGACCGACGAGGGGGTGAAGGTCACAATCCACAATTGCCCGTTCCGCAACACGGCGCTCAAGTTCCCCCAGGTCTGCACCATCACACCGCAGCTCATGTCGAGACTGCTCGGCACGAACATCTCGCAGGCCGACTCCATCCACCGGCATGATCCTTACTGCTCCTTTGTTGTCCAGCGCCCTACCCACACTCACTAGCCACCAGGTCAAGGAGGTCGACGCGCTCGCGCAAGAGCGCTTCGGAATCTCCGTGGACTGGCTCATGGAAGCCGCCGGCTGGCAGGTGGCGCGCTTCTGCCCCGAGGGCACCGCAGTGGTGTGTGGAGTGGGCAACAACGCCGGTGACGGGCTGGCGGCGGCCCGGCACCTCCACCGGTGGGGCAAGCTGGCCGGGGTCTTCTGCCTGGATCCAATGCGTCTTCGCGATGCGGCTGAACACGAGATGAAAGCGCTTCGCAGGATTGGGATCAAGGTCTCGAGCGACCTGCGGCTCGACGGCGCCGAGGCTGTAGTCGACGCCATCTTCGGCACCGGCCTGTCCAGGCGACCCGAGGGCGCCTTCGCGACCTGGATCGAAGCGATCAACTCGTCCGGGCAGCCGGTGATCGCCGTCGACGTGCCGTCTGGACTCGACGCGGACACGGGCGCCGCCTACGCTCCAACTGTGCATGCACAATCGACCGTGACCCTTGGCCTTCCCAAGCAAGGTCTCCTCGCCGGTGACGGACCGGGGCTGGCCGGCGCGATCTGGGTGGCGGACATCGGCGTGCCTTTTGAGGTCTACGCAGCGATCGGATTGCACGTCCCGCAAGACCTTTTTGCCAGCGGTGACCGGGTGCGTCTGGATTCGATCCGGTGACGCGCGAGGTCGTCTGGGACCACGGCGTCTCGCTGCCGGGCCACCGGCTCTGGCTCGACCCCCTGGTGGTGCGCACGTTTGCCTTCATCTCGCACGCACACACCGATCACGCACGGCGCCACAAGGAGGCGCTGCTCACCCCACAGACTCTTGCCCTCATTCCCGAGTCCCGCCGTCCAAGGGGCTGGAGGATGCTCGGCTACCGCGAGCCGATGCGGCGCGGACAGGCCACGGTGACGCTCCATCCGGCTGGACACATGCTCGGCTCGGCACAGCTCCATTTCGAACACGAGGGCACGACCCTTCTCTACACGGGCGACCTGAAACTGCGACAGGCCGGCGGCGAACCGCCAACCTTCATCCCCAAGGCCGACGTTTTGATCATCGAGACCACTTATGGCCGCCCGCACTTTCGCTTTGGTGATCCCGACTCGACGATCGAGTCGATCGCGATGTGGTGCCGCCGCGCGCTCGACAGCCGCGTCACACCCGTGCTGTTGTGCCACGCCCTTGGCAAGACCGAAGAGGTGATGCTTGCGCTGGCTCCTTACGGCTTCAGCTTTGCCCTCGAGAAGCGATGCGCTCCATGCGCGCGTGAGTACGCGACCGCCGGTCGCCCGCTGCCCGACTGGGTCGAGCTCGACGGCGAGGTCGAGCCGGGCAGGGTGGTGATCGCGCCGCCCGCCGGCAAGGACGAGGTGCGGCGCCTCGGCCGCTACAGGACCGCGCTCATCTCCGGTTGGGCCAAGGACGCTGAGTTCGCGCGTATGTTCGGCGCCGACGCCGCATTCGACCTCTCCGACCACTGCGACTTCGACGAGCTCATGGAAGTGGTCGAGTTGTCAGGCGCGGACCAGGTGTACACGGTGCACGGCTACACCGCGGACTTCGCGCGCCACCTGCGCAAGAAAGGCATCCGGGCGTCGGCCCTCGAAGCGACCGAGCAGCTGGCCCTGGCCCTTTAGCGCAGAGCCCAGCCGGAACGGAGCACGGCCCGGCGTAGATCCGGATCCACGGCCGCGGCGTCGCTGAGCTTGGTGAGGAGCAGGTCGACCCACGCGGTCAGGTGCACCGGCGGCACGAGATCCAGCTCCTCGTTTCGCACGCGCGCACGAAAGCTGCGGCCTGCGATGTCGAGCACCAGCTCAGTGATCGGACCGCGGTTGAGGTGGCCGCGCCTCACCTTTGCGGCCGGGATCCGCTCGACGAGGTAGTCGAGCAGCTCAGACGTGTCCTCATCGCCGGCCAGCGGCGCGTGGCAGAAGACGCAGGCGCCCTCGAGCGGCAGCGCAGGCGCCGAGCAGACAACGCAGTTCAATCGGTGTAGCGAGTGATGGTTTGGTCCTCGCGCCTTTTCTCGGCCTGGTACAGGGGGCAATCTTCATAGTTGCGGACGCAGATCGGCGGACTGTCGGTCAAGGCGTACTTGCGCTTCGAAAGTCGGTCGACGTGACAGTCGAATCGATAGATGCGCAGCACCGACTTGCGTTCTTTCAGGTATTCCTCGAGGTAGGGGCAGCGCCGCATCGCGATCTACGATAGGCCACCCATGGAGGATTTCGCCCGAGCCGGCTCCTCGATCGGATCCACGTCCGCCACGCTCGAGAAAACGCGGATCCTTGCCGCGTATCTTCGCGCCCTTGACGATGACGACCTGCGCCGCGCTGCCGTTTTTATGAGCGGCCGGGCGTTCAGCCCCTCGAAGAGACGGACGCTTGGCCTCGGTTGGGCGGCGGTGAGCAAAGCCGTGTCCTCGATCTCAGGACTCGACGAGGATGAGCTCGGCCGCATCTTTCGCAAGCACTCGGACCTCGGCGACTGGGCGGGCGAGGCGTTGGCGGGGCGGACGCAGGCCGAGCCCGTCACCCTGCAGGAGATCGAGGAAACGCTCGAGGCGATTCGCACGGCGCGAGGTGCGAAGAAATCCGAGCCACTGGAGAAGCTCCTGCGTCGTCTCGACCCGGAGGCTGCGCGCTTTTTCATCAAGGTCATCTCGGGTGAGCTGCGCATCGGCCTGAGCGAAGGACTGGTGGAGGCGGCGATCGCTGAGGCGTTCGAGGTGCCTATCACGCAGGTCAAGCGCGTACACCTGATCACCGGCGACATCGGTGAGACCGCCGTCCGCTGCAAACACAAGCAGTTCGACACTACGAACATCACGCTGTTCCAGCCGGTCCGCTTCATGCTCGCAAGCCCGGTGGAAACTCCCTCTGAGGCCTTTGAGCGAATGGGCGCGGAAAGCGTGTGGACTGAGGAGAAATACGACGGCGTGCGGTGCCAGCTTCACCGGCAGGCGGAGCGGGTCGAGCTCTTCTCGCGGGACCTGAAAGAGACCACGAGCGCGTTCCCCGAGCTTTCCGAAAATGCTGCGTCGATCGGCCACGACGTGCTGTTCGACGGCGAGGTGCTGGCTCATCGCGAAGGCCGGGTGCTCAGATTTTTCGAGCTGCAGCGCCGGCTCGGACGCAAGAAGGTGTCGGCCGAGCTGCGCGCCGAGGTTCCGGTCGTGCTCGTGGTCTTCGACCTCCTGTGGCTCGACGGCCGGGCATTGCTTGACGAGCCGCTCGAGACGCGACGCCGGCTGATGGAGGGCCTGGATCTGCAGCACCCGTTTCTCCTGGCCAGGGTGGAGGAGGCTACCGGACCCGACCACCTCGACCGGATCTTCGCCGAGACTCGAGAGCGCGGCAACGAGGGGTTGATGGTCAAGGACCCGCTCAGTCCGTACACTCCGGGTCGCCGGGGGCTCGCATGGCTGAAGCTGAAGCGTCCACTCGCGACCCTCGACGTCGTGGTGACCGCAGTCGAGTGGGGTCACGGCAAGCGCAAGGGAGTGCTGTCGGATTACACGTTCGCGGTCAAGGACACGAGCACCGGGCGGCTGGTCAACGTCGGCAAGGCGTACACGGGCCTGACCGACGCGGAGATCGCCGAGATGACCAGGCGCTTTGTCGACATCACGGTCGAGGACCACGGCCACGTCAGGTTGGTGAAACCCGAGGTCGTCCTCGAGGTGGCCTTCGATTCGATCCAACATTCTTCTCGCCACAAAAGCGGATATGCGCTCCGATTTCCGCGCATCGTCCGCATCCGAGACGACAAGCCGGTCGAAGAGATCGACACCCTTGAACGGGTCACGGAGCTGTACGAGCGCTACTTCGGCGAGAAGTCCGAGGTCCCGCTCAGCGAAGTTGCGGAAACCAAGCGGTGAAGTTGACTTTCATGGGCACGGCCGGCGCCCGCTTCATGGTGGCGAAGCAGCTCGCGGCCTCCGGCGGCCTCTACCTGGAAGAGGGCGACACGCGCATCAGCCTCGACCCTGGCCCCGGCGCGATCGTGCAGTACGCCAAGCGCAAGGTCGACCTGACCAAACTGGATGCGATCGTCGTCAGCCACCGGCATCTCGACCATGCGGGCGATGTCAACGTCATGGTCGAGGCCATGACCGAGGGCGGCTTCCACCACCGTGGCCGGCTGTTCTGCCCCTCTGACGCCCTCGACGTCGACCCCGTCGTCCTGAACTACCTGCGTCGCTTCCCACAGGAGGTGATCAGGCTCGAGCCTGAAACCTCGTACACGGTGAAGGGCGTCACTTTCACGACGAGCCCGCGTCACGTGCACCAGGTGGAGACCTACGGCTTTCGTTTCGGCGACCGACTCGGCTGGGTGACCGACTCCGCCTATTACGACGGAATCGCCGAGCAGCACAAGGCGGACGTGATGGTGATCCACGTCGTCCTCATGCAGTGCCGTGCCGAGCTGCCTCACCTGTGCCTGGACGATGCGGAGCGGATCATCCGTGAGGCCAAACCACGCCTTGCCATCCTCACGCACTACGGCATGACCGTCTGGCGGGCCCATCCCTGGGAGCTCGCGGCCGACCTGACGCAGCGCATCGGCACCGAGGTGAAAGCCGCGCGCGACGGAATGAGCATCGAGCTTTAGATGACAGCCGAGCAGCGATTTCTGCTCCTGCTCATCCTTGTCGGCGCCCTCGCCACTGTCTTGGGCCTCGTCTCGAAACGAGCGCGCCTGCTGCCTTACCCCGTCGTGCTCGCTGCCGCCGGCATCGCCGTCGGGCTGCTGCCCGGGGGCCAGTTCCCGCGCCTCGGCGGCAGCGTCATCCTCCTGGCGTTCGTCCCCGGCCTGGTGTTCGAGGCCGCACTGACGCTTGACCTCGCCGAGCTGCGGCGAAGGATGCTCCCCGTCTCGCTGCTCGCCACCGTCGGCGTGGCCTTAACGGTGCTTCTGATCGGCGCTTTGACCCACCTGCTGCTCGGCCTCAGCTGGGCGAGCGGCTTTCTCCTGGGCGCGATCCTCGCAGCCACCGACCCGATCGCGGTCGTCACGCTGCTGCGCCGGCTGAAGGCTCCAGGGGGACTGGCGGCGATCCTCGAAGGCGAGAGTTTGTTCAACGACGGCACCGGCGTCGCGGTCTTCTCCGCGGTGCTCGCGACCATCCTGAGCGGCTCACCGTCTTTCGGTGACGCCACCATCCGCTTCGTGGAGATCACGCTGGGCGGAACCGCGATCGGCCTCGCGGTGGGATTCCTCGGCCTGGCCCTGCTG
>DATHDR010000354.1:0-2910 GCA_035318965.1 Verrucomicrobiia bacterium
TTTCTTCTCCGGCCATCCGGTCGGCGACCCCAAGACGGCGCTCGCGGCGCCCGCCAACATCACGGCGGACCTGAAATGCGGAACCCCGGCTTTCAAGCTGTGCCCCCAGCCGTGGTTTGGGCCTGACCCAACCAAAGACCGCCAGGCCTTCAAGTTCCCTGACTGGAACTTCTACTGGCCGGGGACGTACGAGATAAAGAAAGGCCAACCAGTCTCATTGATCAACCGCGAGAAGCCGATCGTGTCGACGTCAACCGCGTATCCGCTGACCTTCGACTGGAACTTCCTGGCCGCGGCGGGCTCGCTCGTCCTGTACGCCGGGATCATCGCCTTTCTCATCATGCGAGCTCTGGGCAGGCGTGTGAACTTCTTCACGGTGTATGGCCAGACCGTGCGTCAGCTGGCCAAGCCGATCGCGACCATCGCGCTGATCCTCGCCATCGCGCAGCTGATGAACTACTCGGGTATGACCTCGAGTATGGCCATCGCTCTGTCCAAGACAGGGTTCATATTTCCCTTTGTGGCCGCATTCCTCGGCTGGCTCGGTGTCTTCTTGACAGGCAGCGACACATCTTCGAACACGCTGTTCGGCCCGCTGCAGGCTCAGACCGCCCAGCAGCTGGGCATGAGCCCGATCCTCACGGCGGGCACCAACTCATCCGGCGGCGTGATGGGCAAGATGATCAGCCCGCAGAACCTGTCGGTGGGAGCCGCCGGGGTGAACAAGGTCGGCGCCGAGGGGGAGATCTTCCGGCGGGTCATCGGATACAGCCTGATCCTCACCAGCGCAGTCGGCGTAGTGGCCATGATCGAGGCGTACGTGATCCCTGGGATCATTCCTTCGCCGTAAACCCGGACCGCCGTTTGACGAATCCCTGTCAAAACGCCAGCATGCCTGCGTGGAGCGCAAGGCCGCCTACGACTTCATAATCGTCGGCTCCGGTTTTGGCGGCTCGGTCTCCGCGCTGCGGTTGGCGGAGAAGGGCTACAGGGTCGCCGTCCTTGAGGCCGGAAAGCGTTTCGGCGCCGATGATTTTCCGAAAACCAGTTGGAATGTGCGCCGTTTCCTGTGGATGCCAAGGCTCTCTTGTCACGGCATCTTGAGACTCACACTGCTGGGCGATGCGCTGATCGGCTCGGGTTCTGGTGTTGGCGGGGGAAGCCTCGTGTTCGCCAACACCCTGCCGGTGCCGAGAGCAGAAGTTTTTCGGCGTGCCGATTGGCCCTCTGGTCGAGATTGGGAGCAAGCCCTCGCCCCGCATTACTCGACTGCCAAGCGCATGTTGGGAGCCACGACCAATCCACATCGCACGCGGGCCGACGATGTCATCCAGGAGTGCGCGGACGAGATCGGCAAGGGCGAGACGTTCAAGCCGACCGACGTTGCAGTCTTCTTCGGTGAACCAGCAAAGGTCGTTCCCGACCCATACTTCGGCGGCGCCGGTCCCGAGCGTGCTGGATGCATCCTGTGCGGCGGATGCATCGTTGGCTGCCGCCACAACGCGAAGAACACGCTGGACAAGAACTACCTCTATCTGGCCGAAAAGCGCGGCGTGGATGTCTATCCAGAGACGCAGGTGGACCGCATCGAGCCAGTCGCCGGCGGTTACCGGCTCGAAAGTTTCCGCAGCACGCGTGTGTTCGGAGGGGGCCGCCGGCAGTGGAACGCGCCGAACGTCGTTCTGTCGGCGGGAGTCCTCGGAACGGTCGGCTTGCTCCTCGAGGCCAAACACCACGGCCGTCTGCCCGGGCTGTCGCCGGCTCTGGGGCGACGGGTTCGCACGAACAGCGAAGCGATCGTCACCGCGACGTCGCGCCGCACGGATGCGGACTACACCGACGGGGTTGCGATCACCTCAGGAGTGGATCCGGACGACGTCACACACATCCAACCGGTTCGCTATCCGCGAGGTTCTGATCTGATCGGAATGCTGTCCAAGCCCCTCACCGACGGCGGGCCTGGAATGCCGCGCGCGCTGCGATTCGTCGCCAACTGTCTGGCGCGACCGAGTGACTTGCTGCGTTCGCTGAATCCCTCGGGCTGGGCCCAGAGGACGATCGTCCTGCTCGTGATGCAGATTTCCGACAATCACATTCAGCTCGTTCACCGGCGCCGCTGGTTCTGGCCATTCTCGGCGCTCAGCTCGGCGCCTTCCGAGGCCGGCGAGAAACGCAATCCGTCGTATATCCCGATCGCGAATGACTTTGCGCGGCGCGTGGCCAAGAAGATCGACGGCTGGCCGGGCAGCTCGATCAACGAGGTGCTCTTCGACATTCCCTCGACAGCGCACCTCCTGGGCGGCGCACCGATCGGCAGCGATCAGCAGAACGCGGTCTGCGACGACCGGAACCGCGTCTACGGCTACCCCGGCCTGTATGTGGTCGACGGATCGGCGGTGCCCGTGAACCTCGGCGTGAACCCCGCCCTCACGATCACGGCGCTCGCCGAGCACGCCATGAGCTTGATTCCGGATGCGTCGAACTCCGATCAGAAACGAACCGGCGCCTCGATCGTTTGAGCGAGGAGTGGAACGAGTCGTCCTGGGCCTGGTGCCGAGAGCGGGAGTCGAACCCGCACGAGGTTGCCCTCATCGGTTTTTGAGACCGACGCGTCTGCCATTCCGCCACCTCGGCGCCCTATCGAGGAGCCTCGACCATACTAATTGGCCCGTGAGAGCCGCCCTCTACCTGTGCATAACCCTCCTGATCGCCGGCTGTGGCCCGACGTTGGCACCCGCCGCCGCGATCACTCCTGGGCCCTCGCAGGGACCGGCATCAGCCACTCGGGTCGAGCAGCCTCCGGTCACTCCGCCGACCGCCCCGGGCACGAACCTCCCGGCCTTTGCGTGCGCCGATGCCAGCGGCGGGAAAACGGGCGTCGCGAACGTCGTGACCGCTCGAGTCGCCGCC
>DATHDR010000355.1:0-2594 GCA_035318965.1 Verrucomicrobiia bacterium
GCCCGCTAGGGCAGGGAGTCCTTTCGGGGAAGTACCAGCAGGCAACACCCGGGAACTTCAGGCGGGTGAGGAGAAATTTCAGCGCCGAGGCGCGTGCACGGTTCGAGCCGTTGATCGCGGCTCTGCGCGAGATCGGCGCCCAGCATCGTGCGACCCCGGCGCAAGTCTCACTCGCGTGGCTCATTCGCAAGCCAAACGTCGTGGCCATTCCAGGCGCGTCGAGCGTGGCCCAGCTGGAGGAGAACACCGCCGCGGGCGACATCGAGCTGTCAGACGAAGACGCTGCCCTGCTCGATAGGCTGAGCGCATGAAACTTCAAGCGGTGGAGCTGCGCCGCATCCGGCTCTCGTTGGTCGCGCCATTCGAAACGTCATTCGGCGTCCAGACGGAGCGCGATGTGCTGCTGCTGAAGGCAACCACGACGGATGGTTTCGGCTGGGGTGAATGCGTGGCCGGCGAGGAGCCGACGTACTCGTCCGAGTACGTGGACGGCGCGCAGCACGTCTTGATCCATCACCTGCTGCCTCGGCTGCTAGACCAGGCGAGCCTCAAAGCGGAAGACGTGGGCCGGGTGCTGCGCCCGGTGCACGGACATCAGATGGCGAAAGCCGCGATCGAGATGGCGATCCTTGATGCCCAGCTCCGGGCCCGGGACGAATCGTTTGCCAGGTATTTCGGCGCGACGCGCGCCGCGGTCGACTGCGGGGTCTCGGTCGGCATCCACCCGTCGATTCCTGAGCTGCTCGCGACCGTGGGCGAGTATCTCGACCAGGGCTACCGGCGGATCAAGCTGAAGATCAAGCCGGGCTGGGACGTCGAGCCTGTGCGGGCTGTACGAGAACGCTTCGGCGACGTTCCGCTGCAGGTCGACGCCAACACCGCCTACTCGCTGTCGCACGCGTCTGAGCTCGCGCAGCTGGATCCATTCGACCTGCTACTCATCGAGCAGCCCCTACCGGAAGAGCAGGTGCTCGCGCACGCCGAGCTGGCCAAGCTTGTGCGCACGCCGATCTGTCTCGACGAGTCGATTACCTCGGCACAGGCTGCCGCCGACGCGATCGAGCTGGGTGCGTGCCGGATCATCAACATCAAGCCCGGCCGCGTCGGTGGCTACCTAGAGGCGCGCAGGATCCACGACCTGTGCGCTTCACTTGGCGTATCGGTCTGGATGGGGGGAATGCTCGAGACCGGGATCGGCCGGGCCGGCAACGTTGCCATGGCCGCGATGCCGAACTTCACGTTACCCGGCGATACTTCGGCCTCCGACCGCTATTACCACCGCGACATCACCCAGCCTTTCGTCCTGCACGACGGGCGCCTGGCGGTGCCGGCCGGACCGGGCCTTGGCGTGGACGTCGACCAGGAATTTCTCGATTCCATCACGTACTGGAAGGAGACTGTTGGGAAGCTAAGCCACGCGACTTCGTAGGCGCGGTGGCGCCTGGGCCGCGGTCAGGTCGTTCATCGGTGTGGCCCGCGCGGCCAGGCCGAGGCGGGGTAGCCGAAGCTCGTCTTCGATTGTCGCGAGCAGCGAGTAGTGGTCGTACGGCCGAGCGCTGCTGTGCAGCACCGGGTCTGGGCGGATGACCAGCGTCAGCACCGAGTTGGCGCTGTCCTCGCCCTCGTCCCACGTCACCAGCAGCACACCGCCGTCCTGCCATGCGCTGGAAGCGAGGATCGTCGGCACGGTCTGCGAGAGCCACGCATCGGCAACCTTGTTCGAGCAGTCGTGGCCGTCATGGCACAGGTCGGGCGTGATCCAGACAAACTGAGGGACCTCGCCGGACATGTCTGTGGCGAACTGGGTGAAGGGGACCACCTGCGACGGGCACGTGCTTCCGTAATAGGCGAACGGGTTGTGCTTCAAGGCATACGGGTATGGGCTGCGGAAGCAGCCGTTGCTCATGCCGTCCATGTAGGCGCGCCACTCGATGCCGGCATTGGTCAGCTGCGCGCCGAGCCCGCCGGCCGGGAGCGAATGGAAGCCGTCGTCGGCGATGCCCCACGTGCTGCCGGAAGTCATGGCGAGATAGTTCGGCAGGCTCGGGTGCGACACGCCGTGATAGTCCGTCGCGACTCCGTACTGCGCGGCGAGCTGGGCGATATAGCCATTGCCGACCACCTGGTCATAGCTCCGGTTCTCCATCACGATCACAAAAACGTGAGATGGGCTTGGCACCGGGGAAGGCTCAGGCGACGGGCCGGCCGCGATCGGGCTCGGTATCAAGCTCGGTGACGGGCTTGACTTGGCGGTCGGTTGGGATGCCTTGGGTGCGCACGCCCCGAGGAGGCACGCGGAGACCATGAGGGCGACCAATCGCATGCTCCTAGAGCCTACGATCCGGGCCTGAGTTGCTGCTGACGAGCCCTTCATGGGAACTCGAGATCCTACCCGAGCGTGGGGGGCGGATCACCTCCTTACGCCTGGGCGGAGAAGAGCTGCTGGACCAGGGGATCGGGATCGACGATCCGACCGCTGCCGATTTCGTGGGCGGAGGGGCGCAGGGCTGGGACGAGATGGTGCCGACTGTGGAGGCGACTGCTTCGCTTCCGGATCATGGAGAGGCGTGGCGGGTGCCGTGGGTTGTGGATCA
>DATHDR010000356.1:0-3124 GCA_035318965.1 Verrucomicrobiia bacterium
TGATCGGACCCAAGGTTGCGGCCATGTGTACCGCGTTTAACGCGAATAACACTGATTTCAGTCGCGTGAGAGCCAAGTAATTTAGGGTTAGCGCGGGCCTGGGGGGGTACCGCCATGAAGAAAGACCCAGGCAGCACGCACGAACCAAAGCGGTGGCAGGACATCCGCGCCCGCGCCATCGACGCCACATTCGACGCCGACCGCAGGCGGGTCGGCGAGCGCGTGGCGGTCGTTTTCCGTTGGCTTTTCCTGATCGTGCTCGGGGTCTTGAACAACGTGAACCCCCACACCACCCAGGAAGAAAAGGTCACCATCGACCTGATTCTTGCCGGGTGGGTAGCGATGAACGTCATCGTCAACGTGCTCCTCGCGCGGGGGTATCAGCCGGGGAAGCAGTTCAGCCTGTCGACGATGACGCTCGACATCCTTTTCGCGGCGACGCTGGTTTACCTGTCGGACGGGTTCAGCAGCCCCTTCTTCCTGGCTCTGTTCCTGGCGGTGATCACGAACTCCGTTCGTTTCGGTGCGACCGCCAGCTTCATCTCGGCGCTGGTCATCTCGTGCATCTACCTCTTCATCGGCGGGAGCTTCACGCCGGCCAACTTCTCCGTCGACCCCAACGCCACGATTGGCAAGATGTTCTTGTTCCTCGTCGTGGCCCTCACCACGGGATATATGACGCGCGAGCTGGAGCGCGAGCGGCGCGCCGCGGTCGAGCGTGCAGCCCAGGCGGACTCGCTGCGAGAGCTGAGCATGAACCTCGTCAGCGATACCGACATCAAGGACGTGTTCGGCGTGCTCATCGACCACGCGGTCAACATGACGACGGCTGAGCGCGGCCGGCTCATCCTCTCCTCGCAGGAAGGCTTCACGGTGGTGGCGAGCGCCAACCGGCTCGGCAACACCACTCCGGCGCCCGAGGGCGAGACGATCGACGAGCATCAGCTGCGGCAGGCCGCCACCACCGGCGAGGCCGTCTTCGCCGGCGATCGAAAAGGCCTGGTTATACCAATCGCGTCCGGCGAGGGAGTCACCGCGATCGCCGTCCTCAACCAGTCCAAAGGCATGTTCTCCAACCAGGACCTCTTCGCTGTGGCCGCACTGTCCGGCAGCGCGACGGTGCCGCTCGCTAACGCCCTTCGTTACCAGCGCAGCCGCCAGGAAGCGACGACCGACGCACTCACGGGCCTGGCCAACGCCGGCGAGTTCCACCGCCGCCTCGAGAGTGCGTTCGCGCGGCCCGACCGCCGCGAAACCCCGCTCTCGCTGCTTCTCGTCGACTTCGACCACTTCAAGTCCGTGAACGACGAGCTCGGCCACCAGCACGGCGACCTGGTGCTCCAGATGGGCGCTCGGATCGTGCGCGACGCCGCCCGCGCACAGGACCTGGTCGCGCGCTACGGCGGTGACGAGCTCGCCGTGTTGGTTGCCGACACCAACGGCACTGGCGCGCAGCGGCTCGCCTACCGCATCGTGGACGCTGTGCATGCCGCCGCGGTGTCGACCACACCCGGCGAGCACCTCACGTTCAGCGTCGGCGTCGCCTCATACCCGGAAGACGCGTTCTCTGCCAGTGAGCTGATCGAGGCGGCCGACCAGGCCCTGTACCTGGCGAAACGTGAGGGCAAGGACCGGCCGTGCACCTTCCCGCAGCTGGTCACCGAGCTCGAGCTTGCCGATGGCAACCTGGTCTCCATGCTCGAGGCGGCGGGCCCACAGGTGATGGTGGCGGTGGCCCATGCCGTGGATCATCGGAACCCGCTGGCGCAAGGCCACTCGAGCCGAGTGGTGGCGATCGTCGACGCGATCGGCCGGCGATTGAGCATGCCGTCAAGCCGGCTGGAGGAGCTGAGGATGGCCGCATTCCTCCATGACGTCGGCCACATGACACTCCCTGCCGAGGGGCAGACCCTCGAGGCGGCCGGCCACGCCGAGGCGGGCGAAAAGATCGTCGCCGGCGCGAAGTTCCCGCTCGACGTGGTATCCGCGGTGCGTCATCACCACCAGCGCTGGGATGGCGGCGACGTGGCCGACGCTGTGACGGGCGAGAGCATTCCCCTGATGGCTCGCATCCTGGCGGTGGCGGAAAGATTCGAGGCACAGACGGCAGGGCGCGGTTGCCCGCGCTTGACTCAGGAGGAGTCGTTGGCCCAGGTGGTCGTGGGTTCCGGTTCGGAGTTCGACCCTGCTGTGGTCGGCGCGCTAGGCCGGGCTGTCAGCGATAAGGGCCTCGAGCTGGACTTCCCGGCTGTGGCGCTTCCGGCGACGGCCACGGCCACGGCCTGAGTCCAGCTTTCGCCTCAGTCGCGCGCGGCGGTGCTCGAGGTCGGGCGCTTGATCCGGCATGCGAAGCAGAGCCGCGTCCACCACGTTCAGTGCCTGTGAAGCGTCGCGCCGTCGCCATTCCAGGAGGCGTGCGCGCGCGATGGAAAGACGGATGTCTTCCGTGACGCTCGACTCGAGCCAGCCCAGCAGGCTGTCGGCGGCCGCGATCGATCCGCGGCGGACCAGGCGCTTGGAGATCAACAGGCCGGCCGTCGCCGACGCGTCCCCTTTTGCGAACGCTGTCGCATTGCGCAGCGCATGCCAGCCGTCAGCCCGCGCGCCGCGCCGAAACCGGTGGCGTCCGAGGGCGAGCCAGTCGGCCGCGTCCATTCCGGTCTCCACGCCGTTAAGCCGCAGCAGTAGTCGTGAGTGGAGGTGGACGAGGCTGATCACATCAAGCCGGTTGTGCTCGAGGGCCGCCTCAAGGAAATCACGAGAGCCGGCGCGCAGGTAGTCGAAATACGCGTCCGGTACCAGGGCGCTGGGCATCGGATCGTCGCGCTCATAGCCCAGGACGCGCTCCTCGACCATCCTCAAGGTGCAGCTTTCCAGGCGGTGGCGGTACAGCGCGCGCACCAGCGTGAGCAGGTCGATGTGATCCGCTTCGCTGAGCTCGCCTGGCATACGCGCCATGACCCATCGTGTGCGTAGTACCGGCAGGTCGAACGAGGCGCCGTTGAAAGTGGCGATCGCATCCGCGGGCTCGAGCTCTTCGCTCAGCGCGTGCAGGAATGCCGCCTCCATTCCCGGTTGGGATAGGAACACCTGGGCGACGCGCAGGCCGCAGTCGACTGGGCGT
>DATHDR010000357.1:0-3050 GCA_035318965.1 Verrucomicrobiia bacterium
TCGAACACTTCGTAGTCAAGCGCCCCGCGTGGACCGGGGGGCCAGGTCGCTCAAGCGCCGGCCTGTCCGCCGCCGCGTCGATTGCTTGTGCTCTTTCCCGGGAAAGCTGCTCCTTCCCTCTTGACATCCATTATATGTCACCTGTAATATTACGAACATCAGCCAATTAGTGTAAGGAGTCCACGATGACAACAGCCAAGCCAGTAGCGCTCGTGACGGGCGCCTCCTCGGGCATTGGGAAAGCAGCCGCGCTCGCGCTGGTCGATGCCGGGTTCGAGGTGGTCGGCACGGGCCGGAACACGTCGGGCATCGCCCCCCTCGACGGGGTCAGGTTCCTCGACCTCGATATCACGAGTGACGAGTCGGTCAGCACGGCGGTCGAGCGGCTGCTCGATCGTTTCGGGCGGATCGATGTCCTGGTCAACAACGCGGGCACCGGCGCAGCCGAGGCTGCCGAGGAAAGCTCGGTCGCCCAGGACCAGCGCGTCTTCGACATCAACTTCTTTGGGCTCGTCCGGATGACGAAGGCGGTCCTCCCGCACATGCGCGCCGCGGGAAATGGTCGGATCATCAACATCTCCTCGGTGCTCGGACTCGTCCCCGCGCCGTACATGGCCAGTTACGCCGCGACGAAGCACGCGATCGAGGGCTACTCCGAGTCGGTCGACCACGAGGTTCGGGAGCACGGGATCCGGGTGCTTCTCGTCGAGCCCGCCTACACCAGGACCGGATTCGACGCCAAAGCCATCCAGCCCGACGGACCGTTGCCGATCTACGCGGTGCAGAGGCACGTCTTCGACGGCGTGATGGCGCGTGCCATGGCGGACGGCGATGACCCGGCCATCGTCGCCAAGGCGATCGTCGCGGCAGCCACCGATCCGAAGCCGAAGCTGCGCTACACCGTCGGCTCGACGGCCGGACGCGTCAGCGCCCTGCGCCGCTTCGTTCCCACGCGGGTCTTCGACCGGCAGATTCGGAAGCTCAACCGGCTGCCCGCCTGAAGCTTCGACCCTCACTCAGCCACACCCAAGGAGAACCGTCATGGACACCACCAGCAACGGCCCCGTCGTCAGGTCCTACGCGAAGGCACCGGCCCGCACCATCACCGCCGACGGCGTGACCTACGCCTATCGCGAGCTCGGTCCGAAGGGCAGGATCCCCGTGATCTTCTTCGTCCACCTTGCTGCGACCCTGGACAACTGGGACCCGCGCATCATCGACCCGATCGCGAAGGAGCACCACGTCATCGCGTTCGACAACCGCGGCGTCGGCGCCTCCACCGGCCAGGTTCCCGACAGCGTCGAGGCGATGGCGGACGACGCCTATACCTTTATCCGCGCACTCGGCCTCGACAAGGTCGACATCTTCGCCTTCTCCCTCGGCGGCTTCATCGCCCAAGCCCTCGTGGTCAAACACCCCGAGCTGGTCCGCAAGCTCGTCCTCACGGGCACCGGCCCCGCTGGTGGCAAGGACATCGACAAGGTCGCCGGCACCACCTACTACGACATCCTGCGAGCGACCCTGACCCGCTCGGACCCGAAGGAGTTCCTGTTCTTCAACCGCAACGCCACCGGCAAGCCCGCCGCCCGCGCGTTCGTCAACCGGCTCAAGGAGCCAACCGTCGACCGTGACGCCCCGATCACGGTGAAGGCGCTCCAGACGCAGCTCAAGGCGATCAAGAAGTGGGGTCGCTCGGCCCCCGCTGACCTGTCGCAGATCACCGAGCCCACCTTAATCGCCAACGGCGACAACGACCGGATGGTGCCCTCCGTCCTCTCCGAGGACCTGCACCGCCGCATCCCCGGCTCCGAGCTGATCATCTTCCCCGACTCCGGCCACGGCGGCATTCTCCAGTTCCACGACAAGTTCGCCCCCATCGCCGTCCAGTTCCTCGACCGCTGACAACACCCTGCGAAGGAAGGCAAGAAAGTGGCTACGACACATCCCTCTGCGAAGAAGCCCTTCGTCTCATCGATCCCGCTGTGGATGCGTAACGATCAGCCCCGTCAGCAAGGAATGGACTACTGGAAGGGCCCGCACTCGAAGATCATCTCCGCGACTCCGGGGTTCGAGGAGTACCGCCAGATCCACCTGGCGGAGAACAATCCCGGGCTGTGGCCGGCCATCGACGGCGTCGAGACGGTCATCCCGGCCGAACGCAGGATCGACGGGGTCGCCGAGGTCACGTTCACTTCGGTTCTCTCCCCGCTGCGGGGCCGCAAACAGACCGGACTCGCGTACAAGGACGAAGTGAATGTGTTCCGGCGCACCCTGCTCTACGCGGGGCCGCCGTACTCGGCCCGCTGGTACGACGTGGCCGGTCCCGCGGCGAAGGCGGGGGCGCGAAGCCTGATCTACCTCCGCAGGCGGGAGGGCATCAAGACCGGTGCGTTCCGGAGGTTCCTCGCCGACGAGCTTGTTCCCGGTCTCGTCAAGACAGGGGCGCTGAGGGAACTCCGAACCCAGGTCTTCATGCCCTGGATCGAACGACTCTGGGACACGCCGAACGTCGCGCACGACAACCCCACCGACCAGCGGTTCCACGCCTCACTGATCCTCGGCTTCGCCGATACCAACGCCCTGCGAGCGTTCACCGGTAGCGGAGAGATCGCGACGCTCTCCGGCAAGCTGCCCGAGTTCGTTTCCGCCGTCCACGCCTACGAGGTCACCGAAGCGCTGACCTACGTAAAGGACGGCAAAGTCCTCCCGCACTATCAGACGTAGCCCAGCACGCCGACACTGCCGCCTGACAACGCCAACGCCGTGAGAAGTCCCCGCATCAGTTGCTCAGCCTTCATGAACTTTGGTGTCGCCTCCGCTGTGAACTCCCGACGCTGCTCGATTTCTCCCAGTGCCATCGCCTCAGCAATCCGCCTCCACCCCCTGAGACTCTCGACTGAATACCGCGACTCATCGCTGTCCACGAGCTTGCCGCACGTCTGACACAGCCAGATTCCGTTTTGAGCCGACGCCCTTTGCTCAGCCGACAAGGTGGAGTCATAGCGAGGCCCGGCAGGCGATGCCGCGGTAACGTGCGCTGCCATGCCCAG
>DATHDR010000358.1:0-6329 GCA_035318965.1 Verrucomicrobiia bacterium
TAGCAGCATGTGCGAGGTAGTTCGCTTGCCATTGGTCTGGAGCGCCAACCAGCGCCCGTTCTGAGAGAGGCCTCCAGGCCAGCCGCCAATGCTAGCGGGAGGCGCGTCGAAATTGCCCGGAAGCTGCAGCCTGCGGAGAACGGCGCCACTGTGCGAATCGATTTCCTGAAGCGTGTTGGAGATGACGGCGTAAAGGTGCTTGCCGTCGGGCGAAAGGGTTCCGCGCGGCAGTCGGCGCTCGGTCGACTGAGATCGCGCGTTGATGACGGCAACCAGCTGCCCGGTCTTCGCCGAAGCGGCTTCGTACAACCTGTAATTCCCACTGACCAGGGGTAGCTTTGATTCAGTCGCAGCGCAACCGCTGATCAGCACTAATCCGCACAGAGCCAATAGAAGTCGTCGCATGCTCTTCACCTCGCCCTCCATACACCGCGAGGCGCTCTTGGGTTCCAGCTAACCGAGCGAGGCTGCGATCTCCAGTGCCTGAGCTTTCGTGAGGTTGCCCTCGATGCGGATGACGGTGCCGCCTTCCACCAGGATCAGCGTGTTCGTCGCCAGCCGCATCGTCTCGGGCCTGATTGTGCCGTTGGCGTCGAGGAAGACGAACATGTGGGGCGAGCCTGTGACCCAGTAACCCTGGCCGCCGGCGACCGTGATCGCCTCCAACTTGGTGTCTGGTCCCAGCATCTTTCCGAAGAACTGGTCGCTGATTCCGCCGCGCGCCTCGGTGATGAGCACCGCCACTCCGGTCTCGCCCGAGACCGGGATGCCCGGCCTGGTCGAGTAAACCAGTGTCACCTCTCCCTGCGCCGCCCCCTCGGGCGGAAGCTGGACGTAGATCTCATCCGGCGATCCAAGGGACGTGGGGATCGTGATGTGCCAGGTCACGTTCTGCGCAGCGCCGGCCAGAGTCGTCCGTCCGCCCAGGCCCAGTCGCTCTCCCAGCGGGCCGGGCGGCTGCGGTGAGGGCGTCGGCAGGACGTTGACGCGCTGGAAGAGGACGTGGACGTTGACCCAAGTGGCGATCGCGTCGCGGGTCGGGTTGTAGGCCAGGAGCGCCGTGAGTGCGATGACCACGGCCGCGGCGGCGATCGCCCATCGGCTCTGGTACCACGGGGCGCGCAGCCCCACCGGCCGAGCCGTAATTCGAGATCGAACGGCAGCCGCCAGGTCAGGCGTGGGCGGCCATGCGAGCTCTGCGCCTACAGCGAGCAGTTGGTCCTCGAGCTCAGGCACTCGGCGCCTCCTCCAGTCGAACCCGCAAGCGCGCCAGCGCTCTCGAGAGGCGTGACTTGACGGTGCCCTCCGGGATGCCAAGCGCGGATGCGGTCTCTTCGCTGCTCAGCTCGAGGAAGTACCGGCTCGAGATCACCAGCCGGTCCTCCTCGCTCAACGCATTGACCAGCGCCAGCAGCCGGCGCCGATCCTCTGACGCGACGGCTGCCGCCTCGGGAGATGGGGCCGCATCCCCCGGGCGGAAGTCATCGGCCAGCCGGAGCTCGAGCCCATGCCGGCGTCCGCTGGAGCGGACGCGGTTTCGTGCTTCGTTGGCGACGATGCGCAGCAGCCAGGGCCGCGGGTCGGCCCCCGTCCGGAAGCTGGCAAGCGCGCGGTACGCCTTCACGAATCCGTCTTGCGCGGCATCCTCCGCCTCGGCGGCCGAGCTCGTGATCATATACGCGGTCCGGAAGGCAACCTGCTGATAGCGCTGCACGATCTCCTCATAGGCGGCCGTGTCGCCGCGCTGAGCGCGCGCGAACAGCTCGGAATCGTCCTCAGGTCGGCCCTCCATCGGAACGTATCTTCTACACCGGGCGAGGGATCATGGTTCCCGACCTGCAACCAATGACAGACAACGTGTGTTGTGGTGAGTGATGGACGGGACTGAGCGCATGTTCGAGCGGATGGTGAACGAGCACCAGCACCGCGTCTTTGCGCTGAGCCTGGCATTGACCGGCAATCGCCACGACGCGGAAGAGGTCGCGCAGGACACGTTCCTGCGCGCCTATCGAGCGCTGGTCACGTATTCGCCGGACCGCATCCGGGAGCTCAAGCAGAAGGCATGGCTTCATCGGATCGCGCTGAACGTCGTCCGCAATCGCGTCCGCGGCGGGCGCCCGCGCCTGGTCGAGCTGAACGGCAGCGAGCCCGACCACTCGCCTGGGCCGGAGGCAGGCGCGCTTCTGAAAGCCGACATCGACGCGCTTGCGACTCGGGTGGCGGCCTTGCCGGCCCGTTATCGCGACGCAGTGGTACTCCGCCATGTCCAGGAGCTGTCATACGCGGAGGCTGCGGACGCACTCGGCCAGCCGGTTGGAACAGTGAAATCGAATGTCCATCGAGGACTCAAATTGCTCAGAGGAGACGAAGATGACCACGCTGACGACTGACCTCAACAGACTTGGCGACGTCAAGGCGCCCGCCGGGTTTGCCGATCGCCTGATGGCCCACGTAGGAGTGGCGGATTCCTACGCCCGATTCGAAACCGTGCTGGGCGCTGTCTACGTGGCATGGAACCGCCAGGGCGTCTCGGCCGCGGCGCGCTCGGCGTCAGCGGCTGAGTTCGAGGAGTGGTTCCGCAAAGATGTCGGCCGGCAGCTGTTCGCGGCGGATCCGCCGGCGGACCTTGCGGCCAAGATCTCGGACGAGCTGGAGGGCCGGCGCCGGTTGCGGTTCGACCTGCGTGGCCTGACCGAGTTCGAGCAGGCGGTGCTGCGCAAGACACGCGAGATTCCGCGCGGCGAGATCAGGCCCTACGGCTGGGTCGCGCGCGAGATCGGGCGTCCGGCCGCGGTGCGCGCGGTCGGGACCGCGCTCGCCAACAATCCAATCCCGTACTTCATCCCGTGCCACCGCGTGGTGCGGATGGACGGGCACATCGGCAACTACGGTGGTGGCGGACCTGAGGCGAAACGCGCGATTCTCACGATGGAGGGCGTGCGCTTGAAGCGCCTCGAGGAGCTGGCTCGCGCCGGGGTTCGATACCAAGGAGTAAAGACGACAAAGGTCTTCTGCTACCCGACCTGCCACACGGGCCGGCACGCGCTCGAGAAGAACATCGTGTGGCTGCACGATGAGGCGAGCGCTCGGGCCGCGGGTTTCCGCCCGTGCAAGGTGT
Organism: Verrucomicrobiia bacterium; assembly: GCA_035318965.1. Classification (GTDB taxonomy): domain Bacteria; phylum Chloroflexota; class Dormibacteria; order Dormibacterales; family Dormibacteraceae; genus Palsa-870. Next base: position 3,119 of record DATHDR010000358.1, read on the forward strand.
GCCGGCCGGCCGCCGTTGCTAGCTGAGCGAGTAGATCCCCGGCAGCTCCCGATACAGGCCCGCGTAGTCGAGGCCGTAGCCGATGACGAAGCGGTCTGGGATGGTGAAGCCGAGGAAGTCGATCTTGACCGCGACCTCGCGTCGGGTCGGCCGGTCGAGGAGCGCCGCGACGCGGAGGGAGGCAGGCTTCATGCGGCGGATCCTCCGGGCCACGGCGTGGACGGTGTGCCCGGAGTCCACGATGTCCTCGACGAGCAGCACATGCCGGCCGACCAGCGGACCGTCAACCATGTGGGCCAGGCGCAGCGCGCCGTGGCTGGTGCCTGACCCGTAGCTCGAGGCGCGCACAAACTCCAGCTCGGCCGGGATGCTTAGGCTGCGCAGGAGGTCTGCTGCGAAGACGGTCGCGCCCTTGAGGATGACGACGAGGACGAGCGGCGTGTCGATGTCGCGATAGACGTGAGAGATGTTGCGACCGAGCTGCCGCACGCGGCGGGCGATGCGGCCAGAGCTGATCATGGGCTTGGGAGCGGTTCGCGCAGGGGCGCCCCCGGATCGCACGTCTGTCATGACCTCAGGCATCGCGAGCGTTCACAGCTTAGTCGGCGATGGGCGGCAGTGGCGCCACTGTGGCGCCGGGCGGCGACAGGCGCCTAAAGAGCCGGTGGTGGCGGCTGAAACCGCCGTCGAAGTTGATCGCCTTGCCACCGTGATACGTCTCCGGCTTTGCGCTTCGATGGGGGTTGTGACCGAAAACCACGCGGCTGCTGCCAGTGACCTCGAGCCAGCGATCCAGCCGTTCGGGTTGGGTCGTGAAGATGTTGTGGCCGCTCAGCGCGTTCCACAGCTCGGGCTCGCCCTGGTGGGATAGGAGCTCGTGCGCGCGGGCGTTGATCGCATCGATCGGATCGGGTTTGAGGGACTCGATCAACGTGCCATAAGCGTCGCTGCCGCAGTGCTGCACGAGGGTGTTGTCATGGAGCTTCATCAGCGCCGGTCGGCGGCGCAGCCATTCCTGGAGCGGCGCGTCGCGAGCCAGCTCGTCGAGGTCGTGGCGCTGGCCGCCGATCCCCATCCAGAACCCGATGCGCAGAGGGTCGCGCAGCGCCCACAACATCGCCACCTCGTGATTGCCCAGCAGCACAACCGAGTTGGCGCGGTCCCGCGCATAACGCAGGGCGCCGACGCCGAACAATCCGTAGTCGACCAGGTCGCCGAGGAAGATCGTGCGCCAGCGGTCGGAGGGATAGGGTTTGAGCGCGTTGAAGAGCCGCTCGAGGTCGCCGTGCACGTCGCCCACGATCAGGACGGGCAGATCGTCCGCAGCCGGCACCTTCTGGATGGTAATCGGGCCGCGAGGTGGGCATTCGGGGGTCGGGTAGAATTCCCATTCGGCCGATAGGGGCGTAGCTCAGTCTGGTCAGAGCATCGGTCTCCAAAACCGAGGGCCGAGGGTTCGAATCCTTCCGCCCCTGCCATTTCCTCAAGCCACCTGCGCGCGGGTAGTGGCGCGCCGGATCCCGTTCCCTCAATAGGGGAATCAGGTTCGTTCCGGACAAACAGGAGGCGTCATGAGCAAAGGGATAACGACGCGGTGGTACATCGGTGCGTGGATCCTCTACATCATTGCGGCAATCGCGTTTTTCATGATCTCGCGCTCGGCCCAGGGCAGCGGCTCGCCACCTCCGGGCATGTGGCTTGCCTACCTGGTGTTGATGATCTCGGCCGTCATCATGCTGGTGATGTGGATCGGGACCCTGATCCGGCTGGGGCAGCAGCATGCGTGGGGCTGGTTCGTCGGCGTGCTGGTCCTTCACCTGGTCGGACTCGGGATCCTCGGCATGGTCGCCTACGCGATTTCGGGACCCTCTGACACCGACGCGGTCGTCATACGCCCGTCGACGCCCGTCTAGTCCGGCCTTCGCATTCCGGCCGTACCTGAGATGGCTTCGTCGAGTCAAGCGACCCAGTAGACTCACAATTCCTGGGATCGAGCCACGCTCGACCCGCTGGGCCTTGGGCCGCTAGCTCAACTGGCAGAGCGCCGTGCTGATAACGCGGAGGTAGGTGGTTCGAGTCCACCGCGGCCCACCATCTGCTCGAGATCCCGCCGTTCGGGCACGGATGGTCAGATCCTGGATGTCGGATCCCCCCATTCGGGCCCGCTTGGTTGGTAGTTAACTTTCAAGCTGATGAACGCGGGCTTCGTCGGGCGCCGAGTCGAGCTGGCTCTCCTGGATTCCGTATGTTCGAAAGCGAACGCCGACAACAGGCCGGCCGCCGCTCTCATCTCCGGAGTTCCGGGATCAGGCAAGAGTCGTTTGCTGGCAGAGCTGCGTAGCCGGCGGCGAGCCACCCACGTACTCAGCGTCGTTGGATACGAGTCTGCGTTCCAGGTCCCACTCGGCGCGGCGGCCAACCTTCTGCGCGGGCTCGGCAAGGTCAGCGATGCGGGCGAGATGTTGCGCGAGTTTCTCTTCAGTCCCAGTCCGGTTGACGACCGCTCGCTGGAGCCACTTCGTCTTTTCGAGGCTGCGCGGCGGGCGCTGCTCGGACTCGAGGGTTCGATCCTGCTCGTCGCCGATGACCTCCAGTGGGTCGATGACCTCTCGCTGGCGCTGTGTTCTTACCTGGTCCGCTCAGCTGCGGAAGAGGAAATAGCGTTCGCCGCCATCGCCGCCACGCGGCCGACCAGTCGGGGACTGGCCTTCCACGATTCCTTGATCAAGGATCTGGGCGAAGACCGAGTGTGGACCATCGACCTCGGCCCACTGGAACCCGATGAAGGTGTTCAGCTCATCCGGCAGCTGGGTCCACAGCTCAGCGCACAGCGAGTTGCCGAACTCTGGACCCAGTCGAATGGCTCGCCCTTCTGGCTTGGCTTCCTCGCCCGCAGCGGTGAGGAGCATGACCTTGCCGACTACATAGCGACCAGGCAGCGTGGCCTCGGGCGCGACGCCGCACGAATGCTTGCGCTTCTCTGTGTCGCGACTCGCCCGCTGGCGGCCTCTGAGCTGGAAGCGGTGATGGAATGGGACCACGCTCGGACCGAAGAAGCGATCGCGGACCTGGAGCGGTCAGGCCTCGCGGTCGTGCATGGCGTCGCCGTTGGTCTGGGCCATGACTTGATCCGGGCGTCGGCGATGGGCCAATTGTCCGCGCCGTCACGGCGCGAGCTCCACGCCCTGCTTGCGACCTTTCTCGAGCGACA
>DATHDR010000359.1:0-7100 GCA_035318965.1 Verrucomicrobiia bacterium
CGCAAACGGAATTCGAAACCCCGCGTTCGATTCTCTGGCGACGGCGCTCACTGAGCCCCCCACAAGTCAGACTGCATCTCCTTGCTCATCCCCGCCAAGGGTTCCTTTTCTCCGTTGAGCACCACTGCGAACCGTGGCGCGGGCTTGACAGCCGGCATAGGCGTCTTCACGGCGCGACCAGGTTTGTGGGCGATGACACCGACCAGGGGTCTGCCGCTGATCGACAGGAGCTCCAGCACGGGCGCCAGCGCAGCCTTTCTGATTCGCTGAGGCGCCACCAGCACGAAGCCGGACGCCGGCGCCTGGCCGTTTCGATTCCGCACGGGCGCGTCCTCGATCGAAGCGATGGACAGCCCCTTGCCCTCGCCTTGGCCCTTCGCAAGTGGTCCACGCAGGCTCTTCGCAAGCGCTGACAGATCGGGGATATCGCCCACGCCGATCAGTTCCAACGCGCGAACGTCTGCCGCGTTCGCGGCAAGCTTGATGCGCAACGGCAATGTTCCAGGCGTGTCCGGAAGCCAACCTAGGACCGCAACTCCGAGTGCCTTGGCAACCGCATCACCGCTGGCGAGGGTCGGCCGGAATGTTTCCAAAATGGCCGCTGCTGCGACTCCCAGCACTGATCCGATGACGAGAGCCAGAGCAAGATCGATGAGGACGCGTGGAGGATCGGGCTTTGTAGGAACGATCGCCTTGTCGATCACGGACGGAGTCGTGTCTGAGGCCGAGCCGAGACCCGCGCGCTGGGAGTCGAGATGAATCAACTCTTCGGTCAGCGCGGCGCGCTGGCTGCTGTAGGCCGTGATGCGATCGGACAGGATCTGTGCCTTGACTGCAGCCGTCTGGGGGTTGGAGGGATCGACTTGAATCGAACTCAACTGCTCGTTGAGCGATTTGATCTGAGCGTCAATCGCGCTGATGTTGTCGTTGACCCCCTTGATCTGCGTGTCAAGCGCGGCCTTTCGAGCGACCGGGCTGACCGCCAAGCGCGTCTGGATCAAGTCGTCGGCGAGAGCGTTGGCGATGCTTGCGGCGGCCGCGGGATCTGAGTCTTGAACCGTCAGCTGCAGGACGCCGGAGGTGCCGAGAGGCGCCAGGGCGATATTGGGTGTCAACTTGACAGGGTCGCGCACCACACCCGCTGCGTTCAGCGCGGCAATGATGTGGGTTGGACTGGTGACAATCGCCTTTGCAGCGTCGGCCACCGCCGTCGCCTCGGTGCCTGAGGTGGGTGCTGGCGCATCCAGCACGACGCGAGTCGAGGCGCTGTAGATCGGCTTGTCGAAGATGTGCAACGCCGCCACGGCACCCGCGCTCGCGATGACGAATCCCAGGATCACGACCCAGTGGCCGAGCAGAACCCGCCGGGTCACCTCTTGCAGCTCCATGGGTTATCCGGCGACGTTGAGGTAGAGCTTCATGGAACGGATCGAGCGTATTCGAATACTGTTGCGCTGCCTGTAGGAAAGAAGGGCACCACCACGGGCCTGTCCCGGCCTCAATCGGGACGATTTATTGGGCAATGTCCCAATTGAGCTAGTTCGCCCGTCTCGAATCTGCAGGACGGTGGGCCGTCCTGTGCAAAGAAATATCTGTTTCTTCGAAATCAAGCAGCGGCTGCTAGGAGCCGGCTATCGCGAGCTCCAATCGTTCGCATGATCTTGGTAAGGGGGTTGCGTTCGGGCGCCCTTTTGGGTTACAACGTGTGCATCCTTCGTTATTCCTGAACCCCTAGTGGTCTCAGGTCGACCCCAACGGCAAGATCGCAGTTGCGTTGGCGTTCCACTTGGTTGGAGTCAACACTGACTCTGACGCGCAGATCAAACGCTGACGTTTTCAGCGTTCCGGGGGTAGAGGAATATGCGCGGAGGTCGGCGTAGGCGTTCAAAGGCCGTCGGCGAAGTTGGGCAGGGCATGTTGCGCCGCTCTCTTCCCATAAATCTGTTGGTGATCTTGTCAGCGATGCTGGTGGTCCCGTTCGGGTACTTTGCCACGGCGGCCACTGCTCCGCCTCATGTGCTGATCGTGCTGATGGAGAACACCAGCTATGAACAGATCGTTGGCAACTCACAGATGCCATTCGTCAACGCACAGGTCGCAACCAACGGGTCGGTCAGCACAACCGACCTCAGTCATCCCAGCCTACCCAACTACCTCGGGTTGGTCTCAGGCTCGATCCAGAACAACCCAGCTGATACCACGCCTCAGGACGGGACCTATCCCGGCCCTCAGTTCACCGACGAGCTGGCTAACGCGGGCATCGGCTGGAAGGCTTACATGCAGGACATGCCGGTCGCTTGCGACCTGACCGACCAGTTCGGGCCCGGCAGCTACGACGTCAACCACAACCCGTTCATGTACTTCAACACCGTCCGCACCAACTCCAGCCAATGCAACCGTGTCGTGCCGTACCCGCAGCTGACGACGGACTTGAACGCGGGGACAGCACCGCCCTTCTTGTGGGTGTCGCCCAACCTCACCAACGATATGCACGACGGCACGGCCGCTCAGGGCGACGCCTTCCTCCAGGGACTTGTCACGCAGGTCCGCGCCTCGAGCTGGTGGACATCGGACAGCCGGATCATCATCACCTGGGACGAAGGCGCAACAACCGAACAGGTACTCACACTCGTCATCGGATCGACGCACGGCACTGCTGCCACCGGTGGCAACGAGTACGGAACCTTGCGCGGTCTGGAGGAGGCCTACGGGGTCGGCTTGCTCGGGCACTCCGGCGACGCCAACGTCGGTGACATCCTCCCGCTGTTGACCGCCGCTGCGCCGCCTCCGCTGTCGCCGTCGCCGATTCCTTCACCGAGCCCCTCACCAACACCGAGTCCCTCGCCTTCCGCAAGTCCGTCGCCTTCACCCAGCCCGTCACCCGGCCCAAGCTCTGGCACACGAGGCATCTTCCGCTTCACCTCGACTGACTTTGCAGCGATGCACACGGCCGGATTCAATGCGGCCACCGATGGCGGCGCCCAGGACAATGGTGCCGCGGAGGCGGCGAACGGGATCACGGGCATGGTATGGGTCGATGCGTACGACAACACGACTTGCGCGCAGACGTTGACCAACACGCAGATCGCAGCCATGGTCCAGGCCAACGTGAGCGCCGGACACCAAGGCCTTCGTTATGAGATCGGAGACGAGCCAACCGCAAACGGCTGCAACGCTGCTCCGGTTTACACCTCGATCACGCAGGCGGTTCACGGCGCTGACCCAACCGCCAAGACCTGGGTGATCAGCGACCAATTCCAGGTCGGCAACCCGGTCCAGCCCGGCGTACCTATGAAGGGTTCGGTGGACATTCTCGCCTTTGACGTGTATCCATGTGAGAGCGGGCCGTGCGATTACTCGGCGATCGACAGCGCCGTGCAGCAGATCCACGCGGCGAACATCACCACCTGGGAATTCGTGATCCAGGACTTCAGCAGCCCCCCATGGCGCTGGCCAACGCCGGCCGAGATTCAGGCTCAGTTCGACCACTGGAAGAACCAGGGCGCCATCGGCTACTGGGTTTTCGCCTGGGATTACCTGGGAGCGCAGGTGATCCAGCAGCTCGGCAACATCACTGCCTTGCAGTCGATCAACTCACAGGCGTTCAATGGTTCGCAATAGCCATCGCCATCGCCATCACCATCGCTGCTCAGCGTCAGTGTCAGCGACAGCGTGAGCAGCGGCAACGCGCCGCTGGCGGTGAGCTTCACAAGCACGCCAAGCGGCGGACTGGCACCGTACTCCTACATGTGGACCTTTGGAGACGGCGCCAGCGCGACAAGCCAGAACCCAAACCACACCTACACGGTCGCCGGCACGTACAGCGCCAACCTGAGGGTGACCGATGCCCATGGAGCGACGGCCATCCGCAGCTCGCTGATCGTGACCGTCCAGGTCCGCTTGCACCCGCGGCGAGGGCCTCACTGACCGGCGATGCGCCCGTCAGCGCGCCACTCACGTGGGGGCAGGGGCCATCTCCAGAACGCCTGAAGTGGCGGGAACGGCAGGACTTTCGCGCGTACCCGCACGCCACGGGCCTCTTCATGGCTGCAAATGCCCCTCATCGGCCTGCCGCTCCCTCAGGAGACCGATCCTGAGCTTGGCCAAACCGCTTGGAAATAGGCAGGGCCGGATTTAGTAGGCGTTCGTCCTGGGCAGTTTTAGGGGTTACCCGCCGGTCTGGTGCTGCGCCTGCTCCTCTTGCTCCATGTCGGGCGCGGGCTCATCGCCTCTGTACTGGTCGTTGACCTGGACGACCTCTTCGCCAGGCGCCTGATCGCTGCTCTGCGGCTTTGCGGTCGGTTGAGGTGGAGAAACTTTGCGTTTGCGACGGGGCATCCCGAAACCGTACACCGACTCGCGGCATAGACTCGGATCATGCCCGCGGATGACCCTGCGGCCGTTGAGCTTCAACAGTTCGAGCACACCGTCGAGTTCGAAGGGGACACCCACGGCACCAGCGTTTCTTTCATCCTCGTCGACATGCCGCCGGGGGAGGGCGTGAGCCTGCATACGCACCCCTACGCCGAGATCTTCATCGTGCAAGAAGGTCACGCCACCTATACGGTTGGCAACGCGACGATCGACGTGACTGCGCCACGAACCCTGATCGGGCCTGCCAACGTGCCGCATGGATTCACCAACGTGGGTGATGTTCGCCTGAAGCAGGTCGACATCCATTTGAGCCCGAAGTTCATCACGGAGTGGCTCTAGCGTGGCCGGCTCGGACGACCGCGAGCGAATGTCTCAGAACAGGCGAGCCTGGGGTCTGAGGACTCCGGTTCACTTGAAGTCCGACTTCTATGACCTCGCTTCGTTCAAACAAGGCCGCAGCTCCCTGCGCCAGCTCGAGCAGGAGGAGCTAGGTGATGTGCGCGGGCGTTCGCTGCTTCACTTGCAATGCCACTTTGGGATGGACACGCTGTCGTGGGCGCGGCTTGGAGCGCGCGTGACCGGAGCCGACTTCTCCGAGGAAGCGATAGCGCTGGCGCGCTCGCTCGCGGCAGAGCTCGACATCGAAGCCCGCTTTGTCTGCGCCAACCTCTACGACCTGCCCGATGTGCTCGATGGGGAGTTCGACATCGTGGTGACTACCTATGGGGTTCTGTCTTGGCTGCCCGACTTGAAGGCGTGGGCTCGCGTCGTGGCCCATTTCCTCAGGCCGGGCGGCACGTTCTGCATCGTCGAAATTCACCCCAACTGGGGCTTCCTCGACGAGGTCGGCGGCGAGCTCCGGATCACTGATTCCATGTTTCGCTCAGAGCCATGGGAAACGGAGACTGTCGAGACCTATACCGACGGCCCCGCCCTCCCTAAGCACGCTGAATACAACTGGCCCTGGACCGTTGGCGGCATGGTGACCGCCCTGGCCGAGGCCGGCTTGCGCATCGACCGCCTTCGGGAGCTGCCGCTTGACGTTCGCCGTCGCATCCCGAACATGTTTCAGTCCGGCGATGGCTACTGGCACCTGCCCGGTGACCCGATGCCGTTGATGGTCACCTGCGTCGCGACCCGGCCAAAGTAAGCACTGCGGGGACGGGTAATCAGACCGGGGGTCGCGCGTCCTCTATATATATGTGGCAGTTTTCGAGGTGCTGACGGGCACGACCCCATGGACCCGCGTCCCGTGGCTGTCCGATTCCACCCGGAGGGTGCCGCCGACCGCCCCCAGGCGGTCGCGCATGTTGGTGAGGCCGGCGCCCTGACCGTTCCGTCCGGGGGCAAAGCCGCCGCCATCGTCAGACACATCGAACAGCAGCCCGCCGGCCTCCTCCCAGATCCGGACCCGAGCGGAGGCTCCCGAGCCTGCGTACTTGGCTGCGTTCTGCAAGGCCTCCAGGCAGCAGAAATAGACAGCAGCCTCGATCTCGGGCGCATGCCTACCGACTCCGTCCGCCTCCACGTCAGCCGGAAGCGGCGCCCGCCGGCACGCCGCGCTCATCGCCTGGCCCAGCCCGGCGCTCGAAAGCAGCGGCGGGTAGATTCCATGCGCCAGGGACCGCAGCTCTTCGATCGCCGACTTGACGTCATCCTGGAGCTGGGTCATCAGCGATCTTGCCCGTTCAGGGTCGCGCTGGGCGAGCTGCTCGAGCAGCCGCACTTTCACGGCAAGTGCAACGAGGTGCTGCTGCGCGCCGTCGTGCAGGTTGCGCTCGATGCGCCGGCGCTCGGCGTCCGCCGCCGCCACCAACCGCCCGCGTGACGCCTGGAGCTCAACCGCCTGCCGGCGCAGTTGTTCGAGAGAATCCTGCAGCGACGAGTCTAGTCGCGCCTTTTTCAGCGCCACACCCAGCTCGCGCGCCACCTCTTCCAGAGTGACGTCGACCTCCGACGCGAGGCTTTCGGCCTTGCGAGCGCGCTCGGCCACGACAAGGCCGAACAGCTGGCCGCTGTTGCTGACAGGCGCCAGTCGCAGATTTGCATGGTCTCGTTGTTCCAGCAGCGCGGGCAGCCAGACCTTTGCCCAGGCCGCGCTCGAAACCCGGGCGTTGGCGGCGATCGTCTCTTCGGCAGGTGTGATCGGGATGGGCTTCCGTTCTGCGCGCGGCTCCGCCGCCGCAAGCCGCAGGCTGCCACCGTCACACAGCCAGAGCTCTGCGGCGTCAAGCTTGAAGCCGTCGCCCAACGCTTCCACCATCTGAAGCAGCAGCTCGTCCATGGGTACGCCACGACTGAGCTGACTGGCGAACGAGGTGCGCACGAAATCGATGGCCGAGAGACTTTTTGTCTCCTTGCGCCGGCGCGCCAGGGCCGAGGCCGCAGAGGTGGCCAGGGCGATCACCAGGATCGCCGCCACCAGCGCCCCCAGGAGAATGTTCGGGCGGTCGAGCTGGCTCAGGTCGGGCACGTCAGGCTTTTCTGCTCAGTCCTCCATACGTAGGGCTTCGACGGCGGGCAGGCGGGCGGCGCGTAGCGCTGGCGGGATCGTGACCACCAGCACCGCTGTGTAGATGAGGCCGACGGTGACCGCAAGGGATGCGCTATCGATCTCGAGCGTGGCGGCGGGGATGGCGACATTCCTGATGATGACACTGATCAGCAAACCCACCGCAATCCCGACCAGCGCGCCACTGGTCGCTGTGATCAGCGCCTCCGAGACG
>DATHDR010000360.1:0-2452 GCA_035318965.1 Verrucomicrobiia bacterium
CGCCGGGCTCATCGGAATCTCTCGGCTCAGCTACTCGCTGGGTGGAGCCGACCTGCTGCCACGAACGTTCGCGAGGCTGCACCCACGCTACAAGACCCCGTACCTATCGATCATCATTTTTGGGATCGCCGCGGCGCTGCTCGTCCTGCCTGGCATCCTCGTCCACGGCCAGGAGATCGACCTGCTTGGCTCGATCTACGCGCTCGCCGCGACGTTTGCATTTTGCTCAGCGCACCTCTCGGTGATGCGACTGAGGTTCATCGAGCCCAATCTCTACCGCCCGTATCGCATGCCCGGGAATATCAAGTTCGGCCGCGACAGCATCCCGGTCATATCGCTGGTGGGCGCCCTGGCGATCGGCACCGTGTTCACGCAGCTGCTGTCGCAGAACATATCGAACTCGACCCTTATCTGGCTCGGGTGGATGGGGCTGGGCGTCATCACGTTCGTGGTCTATCGCCGACACCGCACGCTGCCGCTGTGGGAGCCCCTGGAGGTGCCGCCTCCGCCCGACCGTGAGATCGAGCACCTCGCGCCCGAGCCTCTTCCCAAAGCCGCCCGCTACCGCTATGGGCGGCGCGAGCGAATCGCCGCCCACGCAGCGGCAGTCGCCCCCGAGCAACACCATCGCCGCCGGCGTGGCTGGCAGCTCGAGTTCGAGCTGTTCTTCGCGCGCCATGGGCAAGCTCGCGGCCTTCTCATCGTCCTCGTCTTCGCCGCCGTGAGCGGGTTTGCCGTTTACGTCGACCTTTCGAGATACGATCCATTCGGATCCGGGCTGGGATGGTCCCCGGGTCTCGTCGCCGTGGCCTTCATGGCGGCGTACCTGCTCAACCGCAGCCACGCAGAGCAGTAGCCGCCCTCATCCCGCACGTTTGGGCCCAACGGACCCCTAGAAACCTAGCCTGCGCGATCGGCACGTTTGGCCCCAACCATGTGCCAAGTTCAGCCTTACGTCTCGAGCCGGTAGCCCACTCCCGGTTCGTTGACGATGTACCTCGGGTTGGCCGGGTCGTCCCCCAGCTTCTTGCGGATTTGGGCCACGACATATCGCGTGTTGTACTTGTCGCCGATCGCGTAGTCGCCCCACACCTGGCGCAGCAACGTTGTGTGTGTAACCGGCTTACCTGCGTGGAGCGCGAGAAAGCGCAGCAGCTCGTACTCCGTGGGCGTCAGCCGCACTGCCTTCCCATTGATTTTCACTGACCGCCTACCGATGTCGATCTCAAGGTCACCCGACCGGATGATCGGCTCACCCGCGGTCACGTCGGCCTGGCGGCGCAGCACGGCGCGAATCCGCGCGACCAGCTCCTCCGTGCCAAACGGTTTGACCAGGTAGTCGTCGGCGCCCGCGTCCAGGGCGCGCACCTTGTCCTTCTCGTCAGGCATGACGCTGACGACGATGACGGCGGCGCGTGCGGCCGGCCGCAGCGCCTTCAACGTCGCAAAACCATCCATGCCGGGCAGGCCCAGGTCGAGGAGGATCACATCCGGCCGCCAGGCCGCCGCCTCCCGGATCGCCTCCTCACCGCTGCCCACCGCATGCACGTCGAAGTCGTGGTAGCTCAGCCCGGTCCGGAGAGCCCTCTGCATTTCAATCTCGTCGTCGACAACGAGCACACGACCGCTCACGTGCCGGGGACTGCCGGCACCTGGGCGAGCGGAAGCGTGAAGATGAACCGCGGTCCTCGACGCCGGTTCTCGGCGCGAATCGTGCCTCCGTGAGCCTCGACCACCCGTTTGCAGATCGCCAGACCCAGACCGCTGCCGCGGGCGCGGCGCGTCCAGAACGTGTCAAAAACGTGATCCAGGTCGCCGATCGCGATCGGCGGTCCTTCGTTCTCAACCCACGCTTCGAGCATGGTGTCCTGCGGTGCTGCCCCGACCTCGATCACACCGTTGGGTGGAGCCCACTCGTGTGCGTTTTCGAGCAGGTTGGCGAGCACGCGTCCGGCCTGCACCTCGTCCACCTCGACGGGTGGCAGGTCGTCGGGCAGCTCGACCACGAGCTGATTTCCAGCCAGCTCGGTGCGCAGCTGTCGCGTCGCGCCCGCGACAAGGTCGGCGAAATCGTGAGGCTCTTTGTCGAGCTCGACGCCTGCCTCGAGGCGTGAAAGCGCGAGCAGATCCCCCACCATCCGGTCGAGCCGGGTCGTCTGCCCGTCCAGGTCGACCAGCAGCTGTCGCTGATCGGGCTGCAGCCCGGCCTGGGGCGCCGCCAGCGCGGTCAGCCCGGTGCGAAGCGAGGCGATCGGGCTCTTCAGCTCGTGCGACAGCGACGAGAGGATCGCCGTCTTCAGCCGGTCCGAGGACTCAAGCCCTCGAGCCCTTTCCGCCTCGAGAGCGGCGCGCCGGCGGTCGAGCAGCAGGTCGGCCAGGCCGATCAGCGCGGCCAGCGTCCGGAGGCCATCCGGTTCGGCTTCCTCTGCGTCGAAGCCGATTACCGCGACGC
>DATHDR010000361.1:0-5430 GCA_035318965.1 Verrucomicrobiia bacterium
GGGCCGTTCTTCTTTCTGTGCCTCGTGGTTGCGATCCTGAGCTTCCTGCTACTCGAGATGCTCGCGCGCTCGCCATTCGGAAAGACCCTCGAAGGCATTCGCGACAACGAGCGACGGATGCGTGCGCTTGGCTACCCGAGCTTCCGATATCGATTTGCGGCGTTCGTCGTTGCTGGCGCGATCGCCGGGATCGCGGGCTCGCTGGCCGCGATGTCGAACGGGTACGCCACTCCCGACCTTCTTTACTGGACGGTCTCTGGCCTGGCTCTGGTGGCTGTGGTGGTGGGCGGTGCGCGCTCACTCGTCGGTCCGGTGCTGGGCGCGTTTGCAGTGCTTTTCGCTCAGCTAGGCCTGTCCACTTACGTCGCTCGATGGGAGCTGATCCTCGGCGCACTCTTCATCGCCTTTGTTCTCTTCGTGCCGCGCGGCCTGGCCGGGCTCGTCCGCAGGGGCGCTTGACGGAAATGCATCTGTCCGTGACAGGCCTGACCGTGCGCTTCGGTGCTGTGAGCGCCCTCAACCGGGTTGACCTCGATATCGCTGCCGGCGAACGCCGCGCCGTCATCGGACCCAATGGCGCCGGCAAGACCACGCTTCTCAACGTCATCGCAGGAGAGCTGCAGCCAACCGAAGGCTCGGTGCATCTGGCCGGCCGTGATGCCACGTCACTTCCTCCATGGCGGCGCGCTCGACTCGGTCTCGGGCGGACCTTCCAGCGTTCAACTCTGTTCGATCAGCTCACAGTCGCTGAGAACGTGACCCTGGCAGCAAGAGCTCGACTCAGCAGTGGTTGGCGCTTCTGGCCTGCGCGGGAGCGGGCTGTGAACGCTGAAGTGGCGAGCCGGCTCGAGGCGGGCGGCATCGCACACCTCGCCCGCCGGCGCGCCGCCAGCCTGGGCCACGGGGAACGGCGCATCCTCGAGATCGAGGTGGCGCTGGCGGCCGCGCCCACAGCGCTGCTGATCGACGAGCCGATGGCCGGCCTCTCAGGAGCGGAGCGGCACAAGACGCTGGAGCGCCTTCAGGCCCTGCCCGAAGAGGTCACCGTGGTCATCGTCGAGCACGATCTCGATGCCGTGTTTGCGTTGGCCAAACGCATCTCAGTGCTTGATCACGGCATCAAGATCGCCGACGGAACTGCGGCCGAGGTCCGCGCCAATCCTCTTGTGCAAGAGGTATACCTTGGCGCGATCTGAGGCTCCGACTCAAGCCAGGCTTGCAGTCGGCCACCTGACTGCTGGCTACGGAGCAAGCGTCGCCGTCCGCGATGTGACCCTTCGCGTCGCGCCCGGCGAAGCGGTTGCCCTGCTCGGCCGCAACGGAGCCGGCAAGTCGACGACGCTGATGGCCATTGCGGGCGCGCTTCGTGCCATCTCGGGTTCGGTGGAGATCGATGGCCGCGCGGTCGCGGCCATGCCGTCCCACCAGGTCGCCCGCCACGGGCTGTCGCTGGTGCCGCAGGGCCGCCGAATTTTCACCACGCTCACCGTTCGAGAAAACCTGACTTTGGCCTCACGAAGTGGCAACCTCGCCGAGGTCTATTCGCTGTTTCCTGTTCTGGGCACCCGGTCTGCGGCGGCTGGCAGCGCTCTGTCGGGCGGTGAGCAGCAGATGCTCGCCATCGGCCGGGCCCTGATGACGCGCCCGCGCCTGCTGTTGCTCGATGAGCCCTCCGAAGGATTGGCGCCACAAAGCGTACGCGCCGTTGGCGACCTCATCGCACGACTGCGACGCGAAATGGGGTTGTCAATCCTGATCGCCGAGCAGAACCTGGCGCTTGCGTTCGAAGTCGCCGATCGCATCTACGTGATGGAGAGGGGACAGGTTGTGCACGAGGCCGCGGCGGCGGCGTTCCGAGGCGACCACGCACTGCAGAAGCGCTACCTTGGTGTGTAGACGTGGCTGAGGTTTTGCTCTTTCATCACGCGCAGGGCCTGACTCGTGGCTGCCTCTCCTTCGCGGATCAACTCCGCACTGCCGGACACGTCGTGCACACGCCGGATCTCTACGACGGCAAGACCTTCACCGAGCTCGCGGACGGCATTGGCTACGCCAAGCAGGTTGGCTTCGACACGCTCTTCGAGCGCGGCCGGCTCGCCGCTGACGGCTTTCCCAATGAAATGGTCTATGCGGGCTTCTCGCTTGGGGTGATGCCGGCGCAGATGCTCGCCCAGACAAGGCCCGGTGCGAAGGGAGCCTTGCTGTTCTACTCGTGCGCCCCGACCTCTGAGTTTGGCGGCCCGTGGCCGAAAGGCGTCCCGGTCCAGATCCAGATGATGGACGCCGATGAGTGGGTCTTGCCGCCCAACCAGGACCTCGAGGCCGCCCGCGAGCTCGACGAGACGGTCGACGACGCGCAGCTTTTCCTGTATCCCGGCGATCGCCACCTCTTCGCTGACGACAGCCTGCCCGGCTACGACGAAACGGCGGCGGCGCTGCTCATGGAACGCGTACTGAGTTTCCTCGACAAGATCGAGTAGCTGCTACGTCGCCGGGAGCTCCTTCATCAGGTCCAATGCCTCGGCGTAACCCCATGCGTCGAGGTCGTTGGGTCCGGGAAGCTCCAGCCTGCGTGCGCCGAGGATCGACATGACGTGGCTGCGGTGGTCGCCGGCGTGTTGAATCGTTTGCGCCAGGATCACCGCAGCCGGCAAGCGCCAGCCGTCCGTGGTCGTCACATCGCGGTCGAGGAGGTCGGCATCCTGTGCCATGGCCTCCCAACGCGGCCCCATGCGCCGGATGCGCACGGCGAGCTCAGCGAGGGGGACCGGTCCCTTCGGTAAGCGGTCCGGTGACCTGACAAAGGCTTCGGCTGCGGTCTTGGAAGGAAACCGCTCACGGGTCAGGATCGACAGGTAACCTTCCTCGGCGTCCACGATGTGGTGCAGGGTTTCGCGAATCGTGCCGTACGTGCCGGGAGTCGTGGCGTCCAGGTGCTCGTCCTCCAGGTCCTGGCAGTATTCGATCAGGCGCAGAGTCGCCCAGGTCTTGTAACGAAACATCTCGAGCATTCCGTTCATGGCTTTCGACTCATTCTCCCCTAGATATCGATGGGCCTGAGGTAGTGCCACCCTCGGAAGACAGCGCATAGCGGCGACACGGTGATGGCGCTAGAGAAGGGCGTCAAGCAGATGGAGCGCGGGCCCCGCAACCAGCAAGAACGATAATTCGGGCATGGATGCCAAAGGACTGCTCGAGTTCCAGCTAAAAGGCTCGTTTGGTTTGCTGATCGAGCTTGCTGACGGTGCATCAGACGACGAGTGGACTGCACGTCCCTTCCCAACGGCGAGCATGGTTGGCTTCACGGTCTGGCACGGCGCGCGCACCATCGATTGGGCAGTGAACTGCGTGATGCGCCGGGCTACAGAGCTGGCCGATGAGGACGAGTGGCAGGACGTCAGGGTTGCCAAGGCGATGTTTGGGGCCGGCGCGTCTCGTGAAGCGGCGGACGCCGTGGCGACGGAAGTCCCTCGCGGCAGGGTGTCGGCATATCTCCATGCGCTGCGCCAAAACGTTGTCGCGTGGTTGGCGGCAATGCCAAACGAGGACCTTTCGCAAACAGTGGACCTCCGGGCGCGCCACGTGGCGAAGCCCGAATACATGACTCCACCCGTGTGGGCGGAAGTCGAGGACCTCGATGGGATACCGGGTTGGCAATTCTTGGCCCGGCCGTGCGTGTCGCACATCCGGGTTCATTACGGCGAGGTGAGGACAGAGCTCGAGGCGTTGAGGGCGGGAGCCACGGCCAGCTGAACTACTCTCGATCTTGTTTGGCCGGCGACTTCTCGGCTACGGTGACCAGGAGATCCCACGTGTTGCGAATGGCGACCAGGAACAGGACGACGATCGTCCCAACTAGCCAACCAAGCGCGTTGCCGCCGTCGCCCGCGTAGAAGAGAATGCCCATGGCTCCGAGCGCAAGGTAGGCGAGCATGCTCAGGCCGAACCTCCAGATCAATACCCGCAGGCTTAAGGTCCGCGCGCGCCGTTCGCGAACGCCGCGAAGGGATATGGGTGCCATCAGCGCGAGCGTGACCGCTGCTACCAGGACCAACTCGGTGCCAGTCAGTCGCGACTCGGTGGTCGGCGTCAAGAGGAACAGCGAGACCAGCAGGATCTCGAAGTAATTGCTGAGGGTGAACCGCGCCAGGCTGCGCACCTCAGGATGAGTGACGACGATCCGTATGTGAAGCGACAGGCCGACAAACAGCAGGCCTGCCAGGGTTGCCGAGGCGGCGCCGGCCGTGACGTAGAAGTCGTGCCAGCCCTGAAGGGTGTCGTGGAAGCTCAATCAGGCACCGTTGACGGAGCGGTGCCCAACCTGTAGACGAAAGTTCGCCATGCCGATTGACTCAAGCGCGCCGGACTCCCTTTTCAAGTTCGCCTGGACGCTGACCACTGTTCACTCAGTTTGGCGCCGGCGACGTAGCGGATGGACCGGCCGCCGCCCTCCTGGTCGAGCCAACCATCGCGACGCAGTCGCTGCAGGTCCTGCACCGCCGTGGGGCTGGC
The DNA here is from genome assembly GCA_035318965.1 of Verrucomicrobiia bacterium. Classification (GTDB taxonomy): domain Bacteria; phylum Chloroflexota; class Dormibacteria; order Dormibacterales; family Dormibacteraceae; genus Palsa-870. The sequence continues at coordinate 4,513 of DATHDR010000361.1, forward strand.
CACGTCTGCCTCGCGTCGATAATCGGCGTTCGTTACCGGCATCCCAAGCAAGGCCTGGTCCAGCGCGATCACGAAACGATTCGGATAGCCGTTTTCACGTGCGACGCCCTCGCAGAAATCATGTCGCGCGTAAGCGATCTCCAGCCACCGGCGCCGCTCCGTGGCCTCGAATACATGCGCCTCGATGCAGAACTCCACCCACTCCGATGCATCGCGATATGGGTCGAAGGCCGGCCCCTGGACCGCTTCCAGGACCGCGTAGTACTCGCGCGTGTGACGCCCCAGGTAAGGCTCGATGGAGACCAGCTCGGGGCCAAGGAGTCCCTCCTTCGCCAGGACGAGGGATTGGACGACGCGAGCGACCCGTCCGTTACCGTCGCGAAACGGGTGGATCGAGACCAGGTTGAGGTGCGCCATCGCTCCTCGTACTACGGGATGGCGCGCCAGGTCGCCAGAGCCCAACCAGGTGGCCATTTCCGTGAGGAGCGCGGGGACCTCGGCTGAGGCGGGGGGCTGGTAGGGGTCGCGACCGAATCCCCGCGTCACGACGACGGACCTATCGCGCAGCCGTCCAGGCCCAGCCTCGGGTTGAGGGTGGCAGACGAGGAAGTGCAGCTCAAGGATCGTTGCGCTCGACCATTCGAAACGCCGGTCCTCGGCCAGGGCGCCGACCCTGTCCATGGCCTGTGCGTACGCTCCGATGACTCGTTGGGTCTCTTCAGAGGTGCTGGAGGGGTGGCGTCCGGCGAGGATCTCGACCGTGTCCTCGACGCTGGCGCCATAGCCCTCGATCGAGGTCGAACCCACCGCCGCCTCGGCGGCGGCCAGCCGGCGCAGCGCCCCCGTCCAGGGCTGTGACGAGGCCCCGAGATGCTCCGCCAGGTAGCGGCGCACGTCGTCGAGCTCTTCCAGGCGCCG
>DATHDR010000362.1:0-2438 GCA_035318965.1 Verrucomicrobiia bacterium
GGCGAGCGTGAAGTTCTTGCCCTCCCAGCCGGTCATGTAGTGCGCGGTCCAGGAGAACTCGGAACCGGGCGCGAGCCGGTTGGACGGAATCTCCGCCACCCAGACGCCCAATGTCGTGTCGACGGCTTCGACCTCCGCGAAGGTGGCCCATTCGTCGAAGGTGTAGTGCACCGCGCCGGGTCGGGGAAGCTGCACACGCAACCGGCGGCCTGCAACCATTCGAGTGATCTGGTGGCGATGCGACCATACGAAAGCCGGCTCCTGCGCCGGACCTTCGGTGTAGCGCCTGCGCGCGGGCATCACGATGTCCGGGAAGCCGGCCAGCGCGATGGTGACGAGCAGCTCGAGGTACTCGGCGTGCGCCCAACCAAGGGGTGTGGCGGATCCATTTGGCCGACCGAACTGCAGGCCTCGGCTCGGAGTGTCGGAGCCGTCCCAGACCTGTTCCGGAATCATCAAACCCTGGCCCGCGAAACCTTCGATCGTGCGAATCAGCTCAGCCGCGGGTAACCCCATCGAGAAAAAGTGGCGCGCCCGCTCGCCGGTCAAAACAGGCCATGGCCGACCGCGGCCGCTGCCATCCCACGGCGATCCATCCTCGTGCTCCCCGTAACGATCTCCGACATAACGTCGCCAGCTCGGACCGGCGGGCAAGCTGACCTTCAGCGATGTGTCGACACTCTGGAGGCTGCGAAGGATTCGTTCATCCTTCGGCCGACGTAATCCATACCGAACCAGCTCGAGAAACTCCGGCGCGATCGCGCCTTCGGTCGGTCGATGATCGGGATCCCCGGCCAGGCGCACATAGTGGCCCGCCGCCGTGGAGCACCACGTTTCGACGCGGTCATTCCAGTAGTCGGCCACCGCGCGCAGGTGGCTGGCGGCTACATGCTCACCGGCCTCATGGGCAAATTCCGCGGAGACGATGAGGGCCGCGATGCAGGTCGCCAGCGTCGACGGCGACAGTCCGCCGAGATCCTCCCATCGGTCGAGCTGGGTGAGCGGTCCCTCGCGGATGATGAACTGCGCGGCGGGCCGGACCATGACCGGGTATGGATCGTGGTCGAGGCAGTTCGCGACACCGAGGCGCCACGCGAGAAGAATCGGAAGGGCCACCTGGTCGAGCTCAGTCGACGTCCAGTGCGGCGTGCCGTTGAGAAACCAGTTCTGATACCAACCGCCGTCTGGGCGCTGGCGCGACTGAAGGTGACGAAACGCGCGCAGCGCTGCCGCGCTGTCGCCGGCGTCCAGCAATGCTGTTGCGATGCGACACAGGTCTCGTGGCCAGACGAGGTAATAGACGTGGTTGCCGTCGTGATTGGTCTCGCCCCATGGCGCGCATGGCGCGGCGATGAAGGCTCCGGCGTGCGATTTATCTTCGAGGCATCGCAGCACGGTCAGTGACGCGCGGGCAAGCATGCCTTCGTCACCACTGACCTTCCCGAGTGCTTGCGGCATGTCGGGCTGCGACCGCCATGCGCGCTCGAATGCCTGGCGGATGTTGTTGGCGCCCTTTTCCAGCGCCTGCCGCGCGATTTCCTCAGCGTCAGCGCGCGTGTGCGCAAAGCCGATGGCGATCTGAAACGAGCCGGCTCTGATTCCGATCTCGGCCCCCAACGCAACGTTGCCCGGGCCCGCGCGGTCGTACGAGTTGGTCAGGTAACCATCGCCGTCGCTCAGGTCGATCTGCAGGTCAGAGCTACGGTAGTAGCCCGCGGTCGCACGGCTGAATGGCCCGACGATACAGATCCACACGTCCTGCTGATGGAAGAGAAGCGCGGGCGGGTGAGTGTCGAGGACCTGGCCGAAGTTGCCTTCGGTGCCGGGCTGCCAGTGCGCGCTGGCCTGCATGTAGAGACGAACGTCGGGAAGCTCAGGCGTGAACGTGGCCGCGATCAGCAGCGCGTTCTCCTCCGGGTCGGAGAAGAATTCCTTGCTCAGACGGTATTCGTGATGGGTGCTGTCGACTGTGAAAGCGGGCACACCGGGACTCAGCCAGTTGATGCGGTGCTCCCCGTCGGCCGAGTCATCGACAGGAGGAGCTCCGCCGGCGGATGCAAAGAAACGAAGCTCGTGAAGCGCGACCCGGTCGAGGAACGGAAAGAAAACCTCGCTGAGGGCTCCGTCCGCGAGCGTGTACCAGAGTTTGCTCTTGGAACCGGGCGCCGCTCCGAACGCCATTTTGCGGCCGGGACCCCACATGGGCGGCGCGCCTGGTCCTCCTGGAGCTTCCATCGGGCGTTAAGTATGGAGAGCGGGTAGGTCAGATTAGAATCGAACGACGATCCCGACTTGTGGGGAGGTGGCTGAGTGGCCGAAAGCACCCGCCTGCTAAGCGGGTAGGGGGTGTAAAGCTCCCTCGAGGGTTCGAATCCCTCCCTTCCCGCGCCTGAACCCAACGTGGAAGCGCCCGGACCTTCTGCCTCTCGCTCCGACAA
>DATHDR010000363.1:0-5381 GCA_035318965.1 Verrucomicrobiia bacterium
GCGCACTTCGAGCACACGCTCTCGCTGTGCGTCATGTCCCAAGGCCGCGACTCGAACCGCCAGACGCGTGAGGTGAGTGCACCGACGGGGCAGAGGTCAATGATGTTGCCGCTGAAGATCGACTGCAGCGGTTGGTCGAACTGGCTCGTGATGTACGACCGCACGCCGCGCTCTCCGACCGTCAGCTCCTGCTCCCAGGCGACCTCGTCGTAGTAGCGAGTGCACCGGTAGCAGAGGACGCAGCGCTCCCGGTCGAGCGCGATGTTCTGCGAGAGAGGGATCGGCTTCTTGAAGTGGAGTCTCGGCCCGTCGATCCGGCTCGTCGGGTAACCGTGTCGGAACGTGAAGTCCTGCAGCGGGCATTCGCCGCCCTTGTCGCAGACCGGGCAGTCGAGCGGGTGGTTGACGAGCTCGAACTCGAGGATGTCCGCGCGCGCCTGGACCGCCATCGCGCTCTGCGTGCGCACGACCATGCCTTCCGCCACGGGCGTGGTGCATGCCGTCTGAGGCCGAGGTGGACCGGGCGTGAAGTCGACCAGGCACAGCCGGCACGCGCCCACCGGATCGAGCTTGTGGTGGTAGCAGAAGACCGGGATCTCGATCCCGACGGTCTTGGCGGCCTCGACGATCAGCGTCCCGGCCGGGACCGTGATCTGGTGCCCGTCGATCGTCAGGTTGATGTCAGGCATTCGCGAGCACCGCTCCGACGTTGCACGTGTGCCTCAGTGCGTGGTCCTCGTATTCGTTGCGGAAATGCCGGAACGTCGAGTCGATGACCCAGCCGGCCGAGTCGCCGAGACCGCACAGGCAGCGCCCATTCTGCAGGCCGTCCGCGACGCGCTCGAGGATCCCGAGCTCGACCGCCGAGCCTTCGTTGGCCAGGATGCGCTCGTACGTGCGGACCGCCCAGTCGCTGCCGACGCGACAGGGCGTGCACTTTCCACACGATTCGTGCGCGTAAAAGCGCAGCAGGCGATAGGCCGCGCGGACGACGCAGTGCGTGTCGTCCATCACGATCACGCCACCTGAGCCACCCATCGAGCGGGCGGCGGCGAGAGCCTCCATGTCGGTCTGAGTGTCGAGCATGCTTTCGGGCAGCACGGGCGCCGACGACCCGCCCGGCCAGAAGACCTTCACCTTGCGGCCCTCCGGCGGGCCGCCGGCCAGCTCCATGATCACGTGGCGGAAGGTCTTGCCTAGCTCGACCTCGTACACGCCGGGCTTGCGCACGTTTCCGCTGACCGTCAGGAGACGTGTGCCAGGCGACTTCTCGGTCCCGAACTTGGCGTACGCGGCGCCGCCGTTGTTGACGATCCACGGGACGGTGGCGAGAGTCTCCACGTTGTTCAGCAGAGTGGGGCGGCCCCACGCGCCCTTCACCGCGGGGAACGGGGGGCGGGAACGCGGCTGGGCGCGCTTGCCTTCGAGCGATTCGAGCAGCGCGGTCTCCTCGCCGCAGATGTACGCGCCGTGTCCTCGGTAGAGCTGAATGTCGAGCGGGTAGTCCTTGCCCATCGGCTTCGGTCCGAGGTAGCCCTTTTTGCTGGCCTCTGCGATGGCTTCGACCAGCATCCTGTGGGGCGCGTCGTACTCGCCGCGGATGTAGATCCAGACCTGGTTTGCGCCGATCGTGTAAGCCGCGATCATCGCGCCCTCGAGGAACAGATGAGGCGAGTTCTCCAGGATGTAGCGGTCCTTGGATGTGCCGGGCTCCGACTCGTCCGCGTTCACGACCACGTACTTCGGCCCCGGCGCGTCGCGGTTGATGAAGCTCCACTTGGTGCCGGTGGCGAAGCCCGCGCCGCCACGGCCCCGGAGTCCGGATTTCTTGACCTCGCCGACGATGTCCGCCGGTGCCATCTCGAGCAAGACCTTGCGCAACGCGGTATAACCTCCGGCCTTGGACTCGTAGGTGGCGAGCTTGTGCAAGTCAGGCGTGCCGAACCAACGAGTGAGCACGTGATTGGGTGCGTCGCCAAAAGACCCGCGAAGCTCAGCCACTCTTCCTGGTCCTGGGAGCGCGCTTGGGCCTGCTCCCTCCCCCGCCAGGGGGAGGGCTGGGGAGGGGGGACGTCCGAGCTGGAGCAGCGGTGGAAGGAGACCTTCTCTCCGCAACCAGAGCATCGATCTTCTCCGCCGTCAGCTCGTAGTGATATTGATGATCGAGCCGCATCATCGGCGCGAACTCGCATGCGCCTAGGCACTCCACCTCCTCGTAGCTGAAGAGGCCGTCGGACGTCACTTCGCCCGCCTCCTTCACGCCGATCGCGCCCTTGACGTGATCGACGATGTCGCCGGACCCCCGGAGTGAGCAGCTGAGGTTGGTGCAGACGTAAAACCGGTGCTTGCCGATCGGCTTTAGGTGGAACAGCGTGTAAAAGGTCGCGACGCCCTCGACGTAACCGGGGTCGAGCTCCAGGGCGGTGGCGACCTCGCTCATCGCCTCTGGAGTCAGGTGGCCGAGCTCCTCCTGCGCGAGGTCGAGCGCGGGCATCACCGCCGACCGGGCTTGTGGATAGCGAGCCGGCAGCGCCTTGATCTCGTCAATCAAGTGAGCCGAGAGCGCGCTCACAATTTCACCTCCCCGCTCGCCGGGGAGGTGGCGCGCAGCGCCGGAGGGGGCCAACCCTAAGGCAAGCTCGCGGGATGCTCATCTGTCGACGTCCCCGAGCACGGTGTCCGCGGTGCCGATGATCGCGATCATGTCGGCGACCATGTGGTTGAGCGCCATCCGCTCGAGCGCCTGAAGGTTGACGAAAGAGGCGGAGCGGAACTTCACGCGGCGCGGCTTGTGCGTGCCGTCACTGACGACATAGCACCCGTTCTCGCCGCGACCCGACTCGACCGCCACGTACACATCGCCCGGTGGCAGCGAGTACCCCTCGGTGAACAGCTTGAAGTGGTGGATCACCGCCTCCATCGACGTCTCGAGCTCCTCGCGCGGCGGAGGCAGCATCTTGCGGTCATCGACGTTGACCGGCCCGTCGGGCAGCCTGTCGAGCGCCTGGCGGAGGATCTTGACCGCCTCGCGCATCTCCTTGATCCGGACGAGGTAGCGCCCGTAGCAGTCGCAGTCGTCCGAGACCGCGACCTCGAAGTCGTAGTTCTCGTAGCCCGAGTACGGCATCGACTTGCGCAGGTCCCAGTCGATTCCTGAGCCGCGGATCATCGGGCCGGTGGCCCCCAGGACCTTGGCGTCCTCCGGCGAAAGGCGGCCGATTCCGATCGTGCGTGAGCGCCAGATCGGGTTCATCGTCAGCAGGTCTTCGTACTCGTCGATGTGCCCGGGCATCGTTTTGATGAAGTCGTCGAGCATTTCGAGGAAGCGCGGGGTGGCGTCGGCCATCACGCCTCCGGGCCGGATATACGAGGTGTGCATCCGGAAGCCCGAGATCTCCTCGTTCATGTCGAGGATGGTGTCGCGCTCGCGGAAGCAGTACATGAGCATCGACATCGCGCCGAGCTCGAGGCCGCTGGTTCCCATCCACACGAGGTGCGAAGACAGGCGCGTGAGCTCCGACATGATCACGCGCAGGGCGTCCGCCCGCGGCGGCACATCGACGCCCATCAGCTTTTCGACCGCCAGCGCGTACGCAAGATTGTTGATGGGAGGCGAGAGATAGTCGTGTCGGTCCGTGACGACGACTCCCTGCTGCCAGCGCAGAGCTTCCATCTGCTTCTCGATCCCGGTGTGGAGGTAGCCGATGACCGGCTTGACGCTGCGCACCTGCTCGCCGTCGAGGTCGACGATGAGCCGAAGCACCCCGTGTGTGGAGGGGTGGTGCGGGCCGAAGTTGACGGTGAGCAGCTCTCCGCCGAAGGCGCCCTGCTCTCCGGTCTTGGTGATCGTCACGCCCTGAGGAGTGCTCACGCGTCCTCGGGGGCGGTCTGCCAGACCTGGTGCTCTTCAGAGAACTCCACGACCTCGCCTCCGACGGGGTAGTCGCGCCGAAGTGGGTGGCCGACCCAGTCGTCGGGCATCAGGATCCGCGTCAGGTCGGGGTGGCCGTTGAAGACGACTCCGAACATGTCGTAGGTCTCGCGCTCTTCCCAGTTGGCCGGTGGAAAGAAGTCGTGCACCGAGTCGATGTGCGGCGGGTCGCCGTCGACGAAGGCCCGGACTCGAAGCTGTTCTTTCGAGTCGAGGTTGCGCAGCTCATAGACCAGCTCGTATCGGGCCGGCCACTGACGAGAGGTGTCAACCAGGTGGTCGACGCACGTGAGGAAGACGAGCAGCCGGAAGCCGTCGTCTTTCAGCGACTGGAGCGCGGTCTTGATGTTCGCGGGCTCGACCGTGACCCACGCGTCCCCCGCGCTGACGCCCCGTTCAACCACCAGGTTGTCCGCGATCACTGCCTCGGCAGGATCCCCTGGGCCTTGATCCTCTCCTGGAGGATCATCAGCGCGTTCAGCAGGTCTTCAGGCCGCGGCGGGCAGCCGGGGATGTAGACGTCGACCGGCACGATCTTGTCCACGCCCTGCAGGAGGGCGTAGTTGTTGAACACGCCTCCCGTCGACGCGCAGGCTCCCATCGAGATGACCCATTTCGGCTCGGGCATCTGGTCGTAGACGAGGCGAAGGACCGGCGCCATCTTCTGCGAGACGCGGCCGGAGACGATCATCAGGTCGCTCTGCCGCGGCGAGGCTCGAAACGCCTCGGAGCCGAAGCGGGCGATGTCCACGCCGGCGGTCGCGGTCGCGATCATCTCGATGGCGCAGCACGCGAGGCCGAACTGGGCCGGCCACACCGAGTTGCCGCGCCCCCAGCCGACCACCTTGCCGAGCGTGGTCGTAAGGATGTTCTGTCCGAGCGACTCGGCGAGCTCCTCTATTCCCAATCCAGCCCCCCCTTGCGCCAGATGTGCGCCAGCGCGACGAGCAGGATGCCCATGAAGACGAGCATCTCGATCAGGCCGAACCACTTGAGCTGGCGCAGCAGCACCGCCCAGGGGTAGAAGAAGATGGCCTCGACGTCGAAGATGATGAAGAGCATCGCCGTCAGGTAGAAGCGGACGGAGATGCGGCGATGGGCGGGGGTGTCGGGGATGATGCCCGACTCATAAGGGGCGTACTTGCGCTTGAATGGCTTGGAGGGCCCGAGCACGAAGCTCAAGGTGACCAATGCTCCGATCAAGCCGAGCACTATCAGGACGAAGATCAGGACTGGGACGTAGCTCTCGAGCAAGTTTCCGAAGCGGCCTCACAGGTTACTGGGGGCTTTTGGGAACGGGTTAATTCTACTTGGGCCTTAACACCGGACAGGCAGGCCTGCCCGGTGGGGCAGTAACACGTTGTCTGTTGTCTTTTGAAATGCCGCTGGATGACGGCCGGAGTAAATCCGGCCTGAGGCCCCACTTCGTCCTTTCTCAGTGAGCGTCTTT
>DATHDR010000364.1:0-3685 GCA_035318965.1 Verrucomicrobiia bacterium
CGCGGCATACGCGATGACCAGCACGACGGCGGCGGCGCGCGGCCAGCGTAGCTGCCCGGCCAGCGCAAGATCCGCCAGGGCAAAGCCGGGAATGACAAGAAGGGCGAGGTCATGGACGTTCTGGTGCGGGCTCAGGACGAGTGAGGCGGCGACGGCGAGTGCGAAGTCGAGCCTCGGCTTGTCTGGCCGCCAGCTGAGCGAGAGCGCCACGAGCGCCAGCAGCAGCACCAGGATCACGAACGCGACCGCCTTCCCACCACCCGGCAGCGCCTCGAGGATGTTGCGCAGCGAATAGACGGCGGTATCGGTGTAAACGAGCTGACCGCCCGTGGGCAGCTTGCCCCCAAAAGCCCACGCGCCGACGGCGGCGAGGTAGCTCCAGACGGCGGAGAAACCAAAGCCGGCCACGGAGACCACCCCAAGAGCTGCGACAACGGCTGCGAAACCGGCCAGGGCCCGCCACGCTCGGCGGGCGAGGAACAGGAACGGTATGAGGAGGAGGAGCTGTGGCTTGCTGAGCGCAAGGGCGCTGAAGATCCCCGCCCATCCGTGCCGGCCACGCGCCCATGCGGCGTAAGCGGCCGCCAGAGGCACCAGGACGACCAGGTCGGACTGGCCCTGCAGCACGGTCACGAAAAGCGGAAAAAAGCCGGCGATCAGCGCGCTTGCAACGACCGCTGCGCGCCGGTGGATGCTCAGGCTGTTCCGGACCAGCAGAACGATCAGTGCAGCGCCGAGCAGGAGATTGAACGCCGCCATCGCAAAGTACGCCTGCTGGTAGCTCAGCGCAGCGAGCGGGGCGATGAGCAGAGTGTAGTAAGGCGGGTGAAAGTAGGGCAGGACGATGAACCGGTCGGCCGCCTGCCCCGTGATCTGCAGCTCGAGCTGCTTCTGCTGAGCAAGGTCGTAGACAGCCGAGCCGCCTTTCAGCACGTACAGCCTCGCGGCCGCGTAAAAAGAGAAGAAGTCGGGTCCGGCGAGACTGCCACGGACGAGGTTGACCCAGATGGCAGCCCAGGCGATGAACGAACCGACGCCTGCTCCGGTGGCGGCGGCGAAGGCAAGGCGCAGCCACCTCTGCGCGAGGCGCCGGCTCATCGCCCAGTTTCGAGTCGGAGTGCGAAGCGTTCCGGGAGCTTGGCTTTTCTGATCGCCCGCTGCGCACCCTTGATGTCGTAGCGGACGCGCCGGAACTCGAATGTATCCAGCTCTGTGTCCCAGATGCCGTAGCTCGCGGTCGGGCTCCCATCCCTTGGCTGCCCGACGCTGCCAGGGTTCACCAGCGCGGGGCCCTTGAGGTGGAACGTGTCGACGCGGTACTCGTGTGTAACAGCGCCGTCAGCCAACGCAAAGATGCCGGGCACGTGGGTGTGTCCATGGAAGCAGATGCCGCCATCGATCAGCTCGAGGTTCGCATGCGCGACCGCTGTGTCCAGCACGTATTCGTAGATGTGGTCGCGCGGGCTTGCATGCACCAGCAGCACGTCGTGCTCGACCTGGCTGTCGGGCAGGTCACGCAGCCAATCGAGTCGCTCGGCGCCGATGACGTCGACCGTCCAGCGCACGACCGACGCCGCGTCGTCGTTGAACCATTCGAGGATTTCGGGGTCCGTGCAGGCGCGGTCATGATTCCCGACTAGCGTCGGCCAGCCTTGTTTGGTGACCTCGTCCAGGCAGCGCTTCGGATCGCCGCCGTAACCAACCACGTCGCCGAGGCAGCGCGTTTGGTCCACGGGTGGGCAGTCGCGGAGCACCGCTTCCAGCGCGTGCCAGTTGGCGTGGATGTCCGAGATGATGGCGATCCTCAAGCCGGCTTCTCGTAAAGGCGCGGATAGATATGGTCGAACAGGATGCGAAGGGTCGCCGCGATCGGCACCGCGACGAACATGCCGAGGATCCCGGCCCAGCTGAATCCGGCGATGAAGGCGACGATGACGAGGACTGGTGGAAGGCGCACGGCATCACCCATGACTTTCGGATAAACGAAGTTGAGGATGACGTTGGAGATCAGGAAGTAGACGACAGCGACCAGCAATGCCTTGATCGGCCCTGCGGCCAGGCCGACCAGAATCGCGGGAATCGCACCGATGAACGGGCCCAGGTAGGGGATCAGCGCGGTGACGCCGGCGATGAGGCCGAGGGCGACCGCGTCGGGGAGTCCAAGCGCGGCGCAAGCGATGCCGGAAAGCAGGCCGATGAGCCCGGCGATGATGAGCTGGCCGCGCAAGTATGCGTACAGCATCTTGCGGACCTTGCGCCAGATCTGGTCGAAGTCCGTCCGGTAGTCGTTCGGCACAAGGCGGCGGAGCACGCGCCTGAACGCGGCCGCGTCGAGCGCGAGCAAGAAGGCGACGATGAACGTCAGCACCAGTTGGAGCACCGTGGTGAGCGCGGTCAGGCCGATGGTGACCGCATTTCCGAACTGACCAAGCAAGTAGTCCTTCAGGTGCGCGTTGATCGACTCCGTGATTCCTTTGAGGTCGATGTCGATGCCGAGGATGTTGACCGGCGATCCCTGCAGGCTGTTGATCCGGTCCTGAGCGGCTGCGGCGATGCTTGGCGCCTGGGTCTGAAGTTGGGTGACCTCTCGTATTCCCAGGGGAACGATCAAAAGCACAAGTCCCGCGAGCGCGACGATGATCACGACAAAAACGATGGCGATGGCGAGCACACGCGGGATGCCAAATCCGGCCAGCCGGGTCACGGCGGGCTGGATGAGAAACGCGATCGCGGCTCCGAGGACGAACGCGCCGAGGAAATCGCGGAGCAGGTAGAGGACGACGATCGCCACGAATAGCGCGGCGACTCCGAAGACGATCTGGAGATACCGCCGTCGCCGTTTCGGGTCAAGCGGCAAGGCCGTGACCGTGACCTCAACGGGTATCGGCTCCGGAGGTTCGCTCTCGTGTGGGGCCCCATGGGGGCTCGAACGCACGTTACGCAATCACCGCAGTATGACGAGGAAATCCAAGCCGAGAACCCGGTTAGGACTTTGCCTGTGAACCCGCGCCAGCACCTTGGAGAGTGGCTTCCTCGTCCGCAGCGCCATTGGCTGGAGCACCTTCGGTTGTCCGGAGGGTGGCCTCTTCATAGGCAGCGCCGTGGAGAGGATTCGTAGTGCTGCGACCCGCCGCGATCGCATACATGGCGAGAAGGACAAGGCCAACGCCAAGGACTCCGTAAGCGGCGAGAGCACCGTATTCCTTAGTGATGAGTCCACCGGCAGCTGTGCCGACGATGCTGGCCGTCTGCACGAGTCCGAATCGCGTGGCCATCACCGTGCCACGGTTTGACGGATCCGCCGCTTCGAGGATCGCGGTCTGGTTCGCGACTGCATAGATCGGGTTGCCGATCGAGGCGATGAAAAGTGCGGCCGCAATGACCACGAGCCAGGTTGTCGGGGTCAACCCCAACGCATCGCTCATCGCGATGGTCAGCGAGAAAATGCCCGTGAGAAATATGCCGGCACCAACCATTCGCATCGTGCCGATCGCACCGAACCTCGAAACCACGACGGATCCAGCGAAAATCCCCACTGAGAGAACGAGCTCAAGCATCGAATAGGTCTGACCGCCCCCCTTTGGAGAGACCTGATAAGCAAGAGCAAGCAAGGCTGGGAAGCTGATGGGAATGAGGAATGACGCGAGCGTGCCAATGACGAGGTGAGGCCGCACAGCAACGAACG
>DATHDR010000365.1:0-7698 GCA_035318965.1 Verrucomicrobiia bacterium
TTTCCCCGGCTAGATCCCAATCTATCGATTATCCCCATAGAGGTTGCGCTCTGCGATGTAGAGCTCGACCGCCGGCGGCACCTGGCCAGTCACGGGCTGGCGGGCTGCGACGGCGCGCCGCAGCGCGCTGCCTGACACGTCGGGGGTCGGGAAATGGCACTTGATGACGCGCGCGGGGTCAAGCCGGAGGCCCGCGAGCTCCGATAGATCTGGCTGTCCAACGCCCGGTCGATCGACGATCACCACTGAGGCGAGGGCCGCCACCCGCTCAGGCTCATGCCAGGTGCGAAACAGCCGTGCCGCGTCCCACCCGAGGATGAGGAACAGCTCGTCATCCGGGTGCGCTCGATGCAGCTCGTTAAGGGTATCGACGGTGTAAGACCTTCCGCCCCGCCTGACCTCGACATCAGACACCTCGAGACTCGGCTCGCCCTCAACCGCGAGCTTGGTCATCGCGAGCCGGTCCTCCGCGGAGGCCAGAGCGGCGGCTCGATGTGGAGGCTGCGCGCTGGGGACGAAGAGCACGCGGTCCAGACGTGCGCACTCGATGGCCCCCTTTGCCACTGCCAGATGACCGACGTGGATCGGATCAAATGTGCCGCCAAGAATCCCCAGCCTCAAGGCTGATATTCGAACTCCGCATCGGCGATCCGAACGGTGTCACCCGGTTCGACACCCGCCGCCTCGAGAGCGGCGTTGACGCCGAGTCGGTCCAGCTCCCCCTGGAAGCGAGCCACCGCGCCTTCGGAGTCGAGATCGGTGCGCTCGACCAGGTGCTCGACGCGATCGCCGCTGACGGCAAAGCCCCAATCCTTTTTCTCGACGAGGAGGCCGGCCCGGGCCGCGCGCTCAGAGAGCCTTGTCTTTTTGATCGGTCCGGGAACTGTCACCTCGGGGGCGGCCGCCAGCGCGGGCACCACCGCCTTCATCAGCTCGGGCAGCCCCTCCCCGGTCAGCGCGGAGATGAAATGAACGCCCTTGCGCCGATTTCTTTTCTTCAGGCGACGGGTTGCCTCGAGGTCGAGCTTGTTCATGACGACCACGAAGGGACGCTTGGCCAGATCCGGCGAGAAGTGCACGACCTCTTTGCGCACCGTCTCGAAATCCGCCCAGGGGTCATCGGTCGACCCGTCCAGGACGTAAACCAGAACCCGAGTCCGCTCGACGTGGCGCAGGAACCGAAGCCCGAGGCCGGCGCCTTTTGCCGCCCCCTCGATCAGCCCGGGGATGTCCGCGATCACGATCCGGCCGCCGGCGGCCTCGGCCACACCGAGCTCGGGGTCGAGCGTGGTGAACGGATAGTCCGCGACCTTGGGCTTCGCCGCGGTCAGTGAGCTGAGCAGAGAAGACTTGCCGGCGTTCGGCGGGCCCACCAGGCCAACGTCGGCGATGAGCTTGAGGTCCAGGACCAGGGTCCGCTCGTCGCCCTTGAAACCTGGCTCCGCATAATCGGGAGCCCGCCGGCTCGAGCTCTTGAAATGGACGTTGCCGCGACCACCGCTCCCACCTTTCGCCACCACAGCGTCCGCGCCCGGACGGTCCAGGTCTGCCACCAGCTCGCCGCCCTCATCCAGGACTACGGTGCCGACCGGCACGTCCAGCAGGATGTCTGATCCTCCGCGCCCCGTCTTGCGACCGCCCGCACCGTCCGCCCCCGGTTCGGCATTCCAGCGCGGGCGCGTCTTGTACACCGATAGGTCCGAGACGTCGGTCGTCGCTTTCAGGACGACAGAACCGCCGCGACCCCCGTCGCCGCCATCGGGTCCGCCACGTGGGGTGAACGGCTCGCGCCGAAAAGACGCCGATCCTTTTCCACCCTGGCCCCCGCGCACGATGATGCGCGCCGTGTCGATGAACTGACGACGGCTGTCAGTTCTGCTCGTGCTTGTCCGTTGATTCGGCCGGCACCTGGATCGAGACGCGCCGGCCGTCCTTGCCGACCCGCTCGTAGTGCACCTGCCCCGGGACGAGTGCGAACAGCGTGTGGTCGCGGCCGAGGCCGACACCGGTTCCGGGTGCGATCTTGCTGCCGCGCTGCCGCACGAGGATCTGTCCGGCGCCCACGACCTGGCCGCCGTAGATCTTCACGCCCAGTCTCTGTGCATTGGAGTCTCGCCCGTTGCGGGATGAGCCTCCACCTTTCTTATGTGCCATTACTTGGTTTCCTTCTTGCGCGGAGCTCGCTTTGCCGGCTTTGCCGCTTCCGCCTTCTCCGGCTCTTCTTCTACGGCCGCCTTCGTCGCGGCTGCCGTCTTCCTCTTGGGTTCGGCTTTTGCCTTGGTCTTGGGTTTTGCCGCCTCGGGCTTCTCAGTCTTCGTGTCGCCGGTGAGGCCGCCTACGGCGATGATCTGGAGGGCGGTCAGATCGGCGCGTCCGCCGTGATGCACCCGGACACGCTTCTTGGACTTGTAACGAAGGCTCTCGATGCGAGGCCCGCGCCGGTGCGCGAGCACCTTCACCTCGACGTCCAGGCCGTCGATCGCCGGCGAGCCCACCTTGATGTCGTCCCCATTCCGGAGCAGCAGGACACGACCGAGCTTCAACGAGGAACCGGGCTCGGCGGCCAGGCGGTCAACCAGGATCTGGTCGCCTGGGGCTACGCGGTACTGCTTCCCACCGCTGACGATGACAGCCGACAGCGATGCATCAGGCTTGGGCACGGCGAGTGATTGTACCAAGGGCAGCCGAACTCCCGTCTCCAACAGCGACCGCCCGGCGCCGCAGGGTGACCGACTGCACCAACCCCAGGGCGGCGAGGGTGCTGATCGTCGCCGAGCCGCCGTAAGAGATAAGGGGCAGCGGGATGCCTGCGATCGGCAGCACGCCGATGTTCATGCCGACGTTTTCCACCACCTGCACCAGGATCATGACGAACACCCCGCCGGCCAGCAGCTCACCGAAGCGGTCAGAAGCAAGGGCAGCCGAGCGGAGGAGCCGGATCAAAAGGGTGCCGAAGACCGCCAGCAAGATGAGGCTTCCGAGCAGGCCGAACTCTTCGGCGAAGATCGCGAAGACGAAGTCGGTCGCGCGCTCCGGCACGAACCCGAGCTGGCCCTGCTGTCCGTGGAGCCATCCCTGGCCGAAAAAGCCGCCGGATCCCACCGCGATCCGCGCCTGCATCAGGTTGTATCCGGCGCCGAGCGGATCCTGCGTGGGGTCGAGGAAGATTTCGAGGCGCCTTCGCTGATAGCCGTGAAGCAGGTACGGCAACAGCGGAAGAGCGGCTCCGGCCGTAAGCAGGATGGAGAAGAGCTGCCACGCGCGGGCGCCCGCGAGAAACAGCATCCCGACTACGACCCCCGCGATCACGATCGTGGTCCCAAGGTCTGGCTGGGTGAGGATCAGGCAAGCGGGCGGCGCCGCAAGCAAGAGCGCTGCCCCGAAGGTCCGCCACGAAACGCGATCCGTGCGGCTCAGGTAGGCCGCGACCACGACGACGAGCAGGAGCTTCGACAGCTCGGATGGTTCCAGAGGAAAACCTGCCACAGAAAGCCAGCGCCGCGCACCGAGTGCGGAGTGGCCGACCAGATGAACGGCCAGGAGCAGAAGCAGCATGCCTGCGTAGAGGCCAAGCGCGAGAGGTCGCAGCCGGCGATAGTCGAAAGCGGTCGCCGCGGCATATGCGCAGGCTCCCAGGATCACCCAGACGACCTGACGGGCCCAGTCCGCGTCCGCGCTGAAAACGGTCATCAAGCCCAGCGCCGCGAGCATGCCGATGAGCAGTGGCTGAAGATGATCCAGCCGGCGCCACTGCCCCGCGCTGATCACCGTGCTTCCTGGGCTCGGATCGCTCCCAAGTTGGCGCGATAGA
Source organism: Verrucomicrobiia bacterium (assembly GCA_035318965.1). Lineage (GTDB taxonomy): Bacteria > Chloroflexota > Dormibacteria > Dormibacterales > Dormibacteraceae > Palsa-870. The sequence goes on from DATHDR010000365.1 coordinate 3,812, forward strand.
ACTTCATGATGTCCACGCCGATCGGCGCCGCCTGAACCTCCGACAGCTCACCCCTTTCGACGAAGATCGACAGCGCGATCTCTGGCTGCACGTAAGGAGCGAAAAACACAAACCAGGCGTGCGTCGGAAGGTCGAGCCCGCTGCCGCCCCACTGGGCGGTCCCGGTCTTGCCGCCGCCGTCGGCAGGCACGCCAGAGGCGCGGAACCAGTAGTTCATGTTGTACGGAGGATTGATCTCCTCGCGCATGCCCTCGCGGACCGCCATCAAGTTGGCCGCCGATGCGGGCACCGTGCTCGTGACCTCTGGATGCAGCGCCTGGACCGCATGCCCTGACGCGTCGAGAACGTCGTGGACGAGAGTCGGCTTCATCACGCGGCCGCCGTTGGCCAGCGCAGCGACGTAGACAGCCTGGTGGAGCGGTGTGGTCAGCAGGTAGGACTGGCCGATGCCGAAGGTGATCGTGTCGCCGGTGCTCCACCGGCAGGCATCGGAGTTGAGGTCCGGGACCCCGCACTGCAGCTGCTTCCAGATCCGGTCCGGCACCAGGCCCGCCATCACGCCGGGCATCTCGATGTCCTTGGCCTGTCCGAAACCAAAGGCGCGCGCATACCTCGCCAGCGTCACGTCGCCGACCATCGCTGCCACCTGGTAGAAGAACGTGTCGCAGGAAACCGCCAGGGCTTTGGCGACGTTCATCTGGCCCAGGTTGTAGCTCGCCCAGTTGTGATAGATCCAGCCGTTGACGTTCATGTAGCTGGGACAGCCGAGCAAAGTGTCGGCGGTGATCTTGCCTTCCTGCAGGGCGGCGGTTGCGGTGACCATCTTGAACGTGGACCCAGGCGCGTACTGGCCAGAGATGGCGCGGTTCAGGAGGGGCCGGTTCGGGTCGTCGAGCAGCTTTTTGTACTCGTCCTGGCTGATGCCGTGCGTGAACATGTTCGTGTCGTACCCGGGGAGGCTCACGAGCGCGAGCACCTCACCGGTGCGGGGGTCGACGACGACCGATGCGCCCGCGGTCTTGCGGTCGCGAACCAGGCCCGCGGCAAGCGATTGCGCGGTGGCGCGCTGCAAGGTCGCATCGAGGCTCAGATACACAGAGTCGCCGGGCACGGGCGCCTGGCTGTCGAGCGTACGGACGATCTGTCCTCGGGCGTCGACCTCGACGTCGGCCCAGCCGTTCTTGCCGCGGAGCAGGTTCTCGAGACCTGCCTCGACTCCAACCTTGCCGATCATCTCGCCTGGCTGATAGCCGGCCGGCTTGAGCCTTTTGAGCTCGGCCTCGTTTAGCGGCCCGACGTAGCCCAGCACGTGTCCGAAGGTCAGCGGGTCGATGTAGGTCCTGACCGCGCGCTGCACGATCGACGCCCCGGGCAGGTCTGGCAACCGCTCGTTGATCGCGAGCTCCTGCGCCTGGGTCAGGTCCGGCCCGACGCGCACGCTGCCGTAAGGGTCCGCCGCGAGCAGCTCTGCCACGATCGCCGTTTCCTGGACGTCAGTGACATGAGCCAGCTCTGAGAGCTCCGCCGCACGCGCACGCGCGTCGTTGGGGAGCGCGGCCGGAATCACTTGGAGGTTCCACGCCGGGCTGTTGGCGACAAGTGCGACTCCGTGGCGGTCGTAGATGACGCCGCGGTCGGCCTCGACGACGATGCGATGCACGGTGTTGGCGCGCGCCATGCCGGCGAGCTGAGGGCCGTCGGCTATCTGCAGCTCCGCAAGCTTCACCGACAGCCCGCCGATGACGAGCACCGCGACTGACGCGGCGGCGACCAGGCGCGGCGACCATCGAGCCCTTGGCGCCGCGCCACCAAGCTCGATCAAGCCGAGCTCACCCGCGCAGCCGGCGAGGCATGCAGATGGCCGCGAACGAGCATCAAGGCAAGAGGCATCAAGACCGCGTTGTAGACGGAGGCTGCGACCAACAGCTGCATCGCGACGCCAAGGGGTGGAACCGGCAGGCCAAGCGTGTCGTCGGCGGCGACCAGGAGGATCGAATAGGCAGCGGTGCCCGCCGCCGCCGCGAGCATTGGGTGCAGAGCGCTTTCACTGTCTACGTTTCGCGTCCAGAAACCGGTGAGATAGGCGCCGGCGAGCAGTGCCACCGCGTGCGGCCCGAGCGGGCCGGGCGCAGTGAGGTCGAGCATCAGGCCGGCGACGCACGCCCACGACATCCCCGACCTCACGCCGGACCTCCACGTGACCGCGATGACCGCGACGAGCGCGAGGTTTGGAAAGACGCCCGCGATCGTGAGCCGGGGCGCCCACGTCACCTGCACAAGAATTGTCGCGAGCATCAACGCCACCGCAAGGAGCCGTTTCATGACGGCACGAAATCGGTGATGACGAGGACGAGGCTGATGCCGGCGGGGTCGTTGACCCACGCCACAAGCGCCTGGTCGCTGGTCGACGAGGGCCGATGCGTGACCGAGGCCAGCTCGCCCACGACGAGGCCGCGCGGATAACCGCCCCCCACCCCGCTCGTCAGCGCCCACTCGCCGCTCACGGCGGTCATTCCGAGTGAATGCTCGACCTCGACTTGCAGCGCGGCCGGCCCGCCCGTGACAGTGCCCTGCAGACCGGACTTTGAGAGAAAGACGTTGACGCGGCTCTGCGGGTCACCCAGCGTCTGGACGATCGCTCCATGCGGACCTGCCTCCCTTACGCGGCCGACGAGACCGGCGCCGGTGGTGACGATCATCCCGGGCTGCACGCCATCAGCTGTCCCGCGATCGATCTGCAGCGTGCGGCTGAAGCCGTCGGGCCCACGCCCGACGACCTGCGCCGCCACCATCCGGTGGCCAAAAGATCGCTCGAAGTCGAGCGCCTGGCGAAGCGTCGCGTTCTCCTTCGCAGCTGCGTTCAGCTCCACGATCTGGCGGCGCAGCGCCTCATCCGCCGCCTTCAGCCGCTGGTTTTCAGTGCGAAGCGCCGAGACGTCGCCGAAGCCGGCCGTCACGCGATCGACGTTGGCGGCGACCTGAGTCATCGCGGATTCGAGAGGAGCAAGCGCGCTCTTGGCGACGCCGCGCACGCCCGCCGCCCACGACTGCTCGCTCACCATCGCGAGCACGAGCATCGATGCGCAGAGGATCAGGAAGAGGCCGGTCGAGCGCGACTGGCTCCTCCCATACATTCAGCGATCCGTCAGTAACGCAGGGCCCTGACGCGGCGCGTCCGCAACAGGACCCGGTTCAATGTGTCGATCTCCTCGAGCACGATCCCGGTGCCGCGCACCACGCACGTCAGCGGGTCCTCGGCGATCCTCACGGGCATCAGCGTTTCGTGCGCGAAGAGCTGATCGAGTCCCGCCAGCAGCGCGACTCCGCCGCACACGACAACGCCCCGCTCCATGATGTCGTCGACCAGCTCCGGCGGAGTGGCGTCAAGCGTGGACTTGACCGCACGCACGATGTCGATGAGCACTCCTGTAAGCGCTTCGCGGACGTGGGCCGTCGTCATCTCAACTGTTTTCGGAAGTCCGGTGACGAGGTCGCGGCCACGAACGAGAAACGATCGCTCCTCCGGGATTGGAAAGGCCGAGCCCATCGCGATCTTGATGTCCTCCGCCGTCCGCTCGCCGATGAGCAGACCCATGTTGCGCCGGACGTACTGAACGATGGCGTCGTCCATGTCGTCACCACCCGTCCGCGCAGAGGTCGCGGCGACGACGCCCCCGAGGGAGATCACTGCGACCTCGGTCGTGCCGCCGCCGATGTCGACGATCATCGACCCCCCAGCGGCCTGGATCGGAAGGCCGGCTCCGATCGCGGCGGCCATCGGCTCCTCCACGAGGTGAGCCTCGCGCGCGCCGGACTTCCGATCCAGGCCGCCGGGGGTTCGATGATCGTCGACATCGGCGGCGGCACGACCGAGGTCGCAGTGATCT
>DATHDR010000366.1:0-4402 GCA_035318965.1 Verrucomicrobiia bacterium
GGCCCGGGCCGGCCTCAACTCACTGTGGCGCCGCGTCACGTCGGGAGATGTCGGGTCGCTGCCCGTCATCCTGGGACTGGTCCTGATCTGGGCGGTCTTCGACTACCTGAACCCCAACTTCCTCAGCCCTCGCAACCTCACGAACCTGACCGTCCAGATCGCCGACATCGGCATCGTCTCGGTGGGGATCGTGCTCGTCCTCCTGTTGGGTGAGATCGACCTGTCCGTCGGCTCCGTTTACGGGCTCGGCTCGGCTGTGATGGCAGTCCTCAGCGTCAAACAGGGATGGCCGACGGCCCCCGCGATCGGGGCCGGGATTCTCACCGGGACGGCGATCGGGACTTTCCAAGGGTTCTTCTTCACACGGTTCAGGATCCCTTCCTTTGTGGTCACGCTCGCCGGCCTGCTCACCTGGTTTGGCGCCCAGCTCCACGTCCTCGGCGAGACGGGAACCATCAATCTCACCGACCCGACCATCACCCAGCTGGCGGGCAATTTCTTCGATCCGACGATCGGGTGGATCCTCGCCATTGCGGTCGTGGCCGTCCTTGGGGTAGACGTCGTCATCCGCCGTCGCCGGCGTGCCCATGCAGGCCTTCCGCCCACCGGCTTGGTCGGCGAGGTGGCGAAGTTCGTGGTGATCGCTGCGGTGATCCTTGGTGCCACCGCAATTCTCGCCAGCGACCGCGGCGTGCCTCTAGCCCTGCTCATCCTGCTGGGTTTCATCATCGGCTTCGACATCATCACCACCAGGACACGATTTGGGCGGCACATCTTCGCCGTCGGCGGCAACGCGGAGGCCGCCCGGCGGGCGGGCATCTCGGTGAACACCATCCGGATCGCCGTTTTCGCCCTCTCGGGGACGATGGCGGCCGTCGGCGGAATCATGGGGGCGTCGCGCCTGCTTGCCGTCAACTACTCATCGGGAACCGGAGATATCCTGCTGAACGCCATCGCCGCGGCTGTCATCGGTGGGACGAGCCTTTTCGGCGGGCGGGGGACCGTCTGGTCGGCGCTCACGGGAGCGCTGGTGATCGGGTCGATCAACAACGGGCTCGCCCTGCTCAGCGCGGCCTCAGACGTGAAGTTCATGGTCACCGGCGGGGTGCTCCTGGCCGCCGTCACGATTGACGCCGTGGCGCGGCAGGGTAGACAGAGGGCCGGGGTCTAGGCGGCTCCGCCTCCAAGCCGGCCAGGTGTTGGAATCGCCAATCCTGGGTAAACGTTCTTCTAACCATGGCAACACCAAAGTCCGAGCTACTCCCAGTCCTCCCCATGGACGACATCGTCGTCCTCCCGCACATGTCGGTCACCCTCGCAGTCGAGGGCGACGACCAGAAGGCCGCGATCGAGGCCGCCCGCCAGGGCAATCGCCAGATCCTGCTGGTCCCCCGTATCGACGGCAAGTTCGGCACGATCGGCACCGCCGGCCGCCTGGGCGAGTCGGCAGACCTGCCAACCGGCGCCGAGGCCTTCATGATCCGAGGCGAGTACCGCGCCCGGCTGGGCAGCGGTCAGGTTGATATCGGCGGAGCACTCTTCGTGCAGGCCGACCCGCTGCTCGACCCCGAGCCTCCGACTGAGAAGGCGCTCGAGCTCGCACGCGAGTACCGCGCCCTGCTGGAGAACCTCGTCGAGTCGAGGGGAGTCCCGCAGGTCGTGCAGTTCCTGCGCGCCGCCAGGACCCCAGGCCACCTGGCTGACCTGGCCGGCTACTCACCAGACCTGTCGACTGAGCAGAAGCTGGAGGTCCTCGAGACCATCGACCTCGAGCAGCGGCTCACCCTTCTGATCGGGTGGACCAAGTCGATCCTGGCCGACGCCTCGCTGAAGGAGAAGATCCGCAGCGATGTTGCCGAGGGCATGGAGAAGACTCAGCGCGAGTTCCTCCTGCGCCAGCAGATGGAGGCGATCAAGAAGCAGCTGAACGAGGGCGGCGGCGACGTCGTGTCCAGCTACCGGGAGCGCGTGGCCAAGGCGGAGATGCCCGAGGGCGTGCTCACCGAGGTCAACCGCGAGCTCGACCGGCTGGAGCGCACCAGCGAGCAGAACCCTGAATACGGCTGGATCCGCACGTACCTCGACTGGATGCTGGACATTCCGTGGAACGTGCGCTCCGAGGACAACTACGACCTGGTCGAGGCGCGACGCATCCTGGACGAGGACCACACAGGCCTCGCCGACGTTAAGGACCGCATCATCGAGTTCCTGGCAGTGCGCAAACTGCGCAAGGAGCGCGGGCTCGAAGTGCTTGGCGGACGCGGTTCGGGCGCGATCATCACCCTGGTCGGACCTCCCGGCGTGGGCAAGACCTCGCTGGGCGAATCGGTCGCCCGCGCGCTTGGCCGCAAGTTCACGCGCGTCTCCCTCGGCGGCATCCGCGACGAGGCGGACATCCGCGGGCACCGGCGCACCTACGTTGGCGCGCTGCCGGGCCGCATCGTGCGTGCCCTGAAAGAGGCCGGCACCAAGAACCCGGTGATCATGCTGGACGAGATCGACAAGGTCGGCAGCGACTGGCGGGGGGACCCCTCGGCCGCGCTGCTCGAGGTCCTCGACCCGGCGCAGAACAACACGTTCCGCGACCACTACCTGGAGGTCGACCTCGACCTCTCTGAAGTCCTGTTCATCCCCACGGCCAACGTGTCGGAGACGATTCCGGCTCCGCTTCTGGACCGCATGGAGCTGATCCGGCTCGATGGCTATACCGAGCAGGAGAAGGTCGCCATCGCGCGCGACCACCTGCTGCCGCGAGTGGTCAAGCAGGCCGGTCTGAAGGCCGACGAGGTGACCGTGTCGGACGCAGCGATCATGAAGGTCATCACCGATCACACCCGTGAGGCCGGCGTGCGCAACCTAGAGCGTGAGCTCGGGAAGATCTCGCGCAAGGTCGCGACGAAGGTCGCCACCAGCGTTCTCGCGCCACCCGTCGCGATCACGCCCGAGCGCGTGCGCGAGTTCCTGGGCAAGCCGCGCTTCGACAACGAAGTCGCCGCCCGCACGGCGGTGCCTGGCGTGGCCACCGGACTCGCAGTGACCGGCACAGGCGGAGACGTCCTGTTCGTCGAGGCCACAGCGACCGAGAGCAACGGACACGGCAGCACTTTGATCCTCACCGGCCAGCTGGGTGACGTGATGAAGGAGTCCGCGCAGATCGCGCTGTCCTTCGTCCGATCGCACACGGCGGAGCTGAAGATTGGTAACGGTGCGGCCGACAAGTCGTTCCACATCCACGTGCCCGAAGGCGCAGTGCCCAAGGACGGACCCTCGGCGGGCGTGACCATGACGACCGCGATCGTCAGCCTGCTGACGGGACGCCCGGTGCGGAGCACAGTCGGCATGACCGGAGAGGTCACCCTGCAGGGCCTGGTGCTGCCGATCGGCGGCGTCAAGCAGAAGGTGCTTGCCGCACACCGGATGGGACTGACGGAAGTCATCCTGCCGAAGCGCAACGAGAAGGACCTCGACGACGTGCCGCAGAGCGTCCGCGAGTCGATGACGTTCCACCTCGCGAGCCGCGTGGAAGAGGTGCTCGAGTTCGCGCTCGAGCCCCTCGCTCAGGCGAAGACCGAAGCAGCCTGACCGGCTTCCGCCGGAATTCCGCACGTCTGGCCCCAAGGGTGCACTTCCGCCGTCGGAATTCCGCACGTTTGGGGCCAACGGTGGCCTACCGTCGTGTTCAATGAAAGTTCTCGTACCTGACGGCGGTCAGCGGAGCGAACTGGAGCCGCTGCCGGAAGCCGTCGAGGTCGTGTTAGACCCGACGCCTGACGTCGAGTTTGCAGTGCTGAACTTCGGAGCAGCCCAGCGCCTGCCGCAGCTGTTCGCCGCGATGCCGCGCCTTCGCGTCGTTCAGTCGCTCAGCGCCGGCGTCGACTGGCTTCTGCCCGACGTTCCGCAAGGTGTGATCGTCTGCAAGGCTGTCGGCGTGCATGACGGGCCCGTTGCCGAGTGGGTGGTCGCCGCGATCCTGACCATGCAGCGAAGGTTGCCCGAGTTCATCGAGTCACAACGCCTCACGAAGTGGGACCGGAGCCCCATCGAAAAAACCCCGGTCGACGACCTCGAAGGGCAGATGGTCCTGGTTGTAGGGCACGGCTCGATTGGAAGGACGCTGGCTGCCCGGCTCACACCATTTGGAGTTCGTGTCATTGGAGTCGCGCAGCACGCACGCCCCGACGCCAGACCGTCTTCCGAGCTGCCTTCGCTTCTGCCGCAAGCCGACGTTGTCGTGAACCTGCTGCCGCTGACAGCGACCACCGAGCGGTTCGTGGATGGCGCGTTCCTCGATCAGATGAAACCGGGTGCGCTCTTCGTCAACGCCGGTCGGGGTAAAACCGTCCACACGGACGCACTCCTCGAGGCGCTGAGGTCTGGGCGCATTCGTGCAGCACTGGACGTG
>DATHDR010000367.1:0-3784 GCA_035318965.1 Verrucomicrobiia bacterium
TTCCGTTCGAGCGCGTCCAACGTCAACTACGCCATCGCCTCGGACACGCTTCTCAGCGTCGCCAACCAGATCCGCTCGGGCCAGGCTGGCGCGGGCATCATCTACGGCCAGGTCGGTTACATCGGCGTCACGGTCGAGACCATCGACGCAAACAGCGCGGCGCAGCTCGGCCTCAACGTCTCCTCGGGCGCGCTCGTTCGTAGTGTCGTGTCCGGCTCGCCGGCAGCGGGCGCCGGCATCACCGCAAACTCGGTCATCACCTCAGTCGGCGGCGCTACGGTTACTGGCACCGACAGCCTGGGCACCGCGATCCGTGCACACAAGCCGGGTGAGCGGGTGTCCGTCACGTGGGTGAACCGGGCGGGCACGCACACCGCGACCCTGACCCTCGGTGGAGTCAATCCCTAGATAGCTGTCACAAAACGCGTCGCCGCGGTGCTCAAGTAAGAAGTGGCCAGCACCGCGGCGGCGATTCGCACCATCGGCCTTTCTAAGTCCTATGGCAAGCGTCTCGCGGTCGACCATCTCGACCTGGAGGTCGATCAGGCCGAGCTCTTCGGCTTTCTTGGACCAAACGGGGCGGGCAAGACGACAACGATACGAATGGCCCTCGGCCTGATCGCACCCACGGGCGGGACGGTCGAGATCCTCGGCCTGGAGGTTCGCTCGCACCGCTCGCAGGTTCTGCCGCGGGTCGGCGCTCTGGTCGAGTCGCCCGCTCTGTACGGCTACCTCTCGGGTCGCGACAACCTGCGCGCAGTTGGCAATCTGCTCGGAGGCGCCACCGAAAAGCGGATAGACGAGGTGCTGGAGATCGTGGCGCTGAAGGGTCGCGATCGGGATCGCGTCAGGACGTACTCGATGGGCATGAAGCAGCGCCTGGGACTGGCCCTGGCCTTGCTCGACAACCCTGATGTCTTGATCCTCGATGAGCCGGCCAACGGCCTCGACCCCGCCGGCATCGTGGAGATGCGCGACCTTTTGCGCGAGCTTGCGGCCCAGGGCAAGACGGTGTTCATCTCCAGTCACGTTCTGAGCGAGGTGCAGCAGATCTGCACACGCGTGGCGATCATCAACCACGGCAAGCTCATTCGCGTCGCGCCGGTGCACGATCTCCTCAAGTCAACCGGGGAGTTCGCGGTCAAGGTGGACTCGCCAGCCGAGCTGCTCGCCACGCTTCACCTCCAACCGTGGGCCCAGCAGGCGCGCGCAGAGGACGGCCTCGTGATCACGCGCGCACCTGAGGGTCGCGGCCGCAACCTGATCAAGTTTCTGGTCGACAGCGGCCACACTCCTGACTCGGTCAGCGAGCGCCAGACAGACCTCGAGGACATCTTCCTCAGCCTTACTGGAGATTCTTCGTGAGCACCGCCCCCATGCGCCCGCGCTTTTTCGGGACGGTCAGAGGCGAGGCGCTCAAGGTTTCGCGACAGCTCAGCTTCTGGCTGATGCTCGCCGGCGCAGTCGTGCTGCTGGCGATCGTCACGCTTGCGATCACGAGCGCCTCGAACATCCAGGACCAGCTGAAGACCGATCCAACTGCATGGGCCTATGGCGCGAGGGACATCTTCGGGACCATCTTTCAGATCGGGTCGGGCATCTTTCTACTGATCGTGGGCTCGAGGCTTTTTGCCATGGAGTACTCGTCGGGGACGATCCGCATCATCTACGCGAGGGGAACGGGGCGGCTGCGCTTGCTGCTCGCCAAGATGCTCACCCTAGCGATCGTCGGGATCCTTCTCCTGGCCGGTTACCTCGTGGTCGCTGGAGGGGTTCTCGCCCTGCTCGTCAACGCCTGGACCGGCAGCCTTGCGCCGCTGCAGCACCTGCCGAACGAGTTCTGGCAAGACCTCGAGATGTGGGTCTTGGTCCAGGGCATGAGCATCGGGATCGTCATCCTCATGGCTGCCGCGGCGGCCGGAATCGGACGGTCGTTGGCGTTCGCGATGGCCGCTTCGCTCGCCTTCTTTCCCGTCGACAACTTCTCCGTCATCCTGGAGTCGCTGGCTTCGCGCATCACCAAACAAGACCATCCCTGGCTGAACATCAGCCAGTACCAGCTCGGCCCCAACCTCAACATCGTCCTGAACCTGATCGAGCCCGGCCACCACGCCCGAGGGGCTTTCGCGACCCCGCTCATGCCGGTTGACGCAACCCACGCCCTGGTGGTGATCGGCGCCTTCGCAGTCGCGTTCGCCGCCATAGCGATTGTCCGGACGGTTCGCCCTGACGTCCTCGAGTAAGGACTTAACAGAACAGCGCCGACCCTCAATCGGTATCCTTGTCGGGTTGTGCGAATAGTCGTCAAGGATCCCGAGGAGTTTGAGCAAGCGCTTCGGGAATTCCGCCGCAAGGTGCAGGAGCAGGGGCTCGTGCGCGAGATGCGACGCCGTTCGCACTACGTTCCGCCGGCCGAGGCTCGCAAGATCAAGAGCCTCCGCGCCCGACGACGCCGAACCCGCTAGCCGATCAGGTCGAGCCGGTATAATTCGACCTGTTCGGTGATTATTGCGGAGGGGAAACACCCGTTCCCATTCCGAACACGGAAGTTAAGCCCTCCAGCGCCGATGGTACTGTCGGGGTAACCCGATGGGAGAGTAGGTCGTTGCCGAGCGTTCTAATAAGTCCCGGAGCCCGAGAGGGCTGCGGGACTTAGCTTTATCCGGCCGTTAATTCCGGTTCCGCCAGGCTCTCGGCGTGCAGCGTGGGCAGCAGCACGTAGCACCGAACGCTGAGCAGCACCAGCAGACCGACCAGCGCGACCAGCACGTCAAGCACGATCTGGCCGACTCTCGCATGGAAAAAGAAGATGAGCAGGCCCTCAGCGATCCAGCCGACGGCCAGGATCGGCACGAAGACGCGATCGTGGACCGCCATGAAGAACTGGACGAGCAAGTTGTCGAGCGAAAGCGCGAGCCCGATGAGGCCCACAGCGAACACGTAAGGGGTCGCATCACGGAAAGCCGGCCCGAACAGCACGCCGACGACCAGGCCTGGCGCAACCAAGAACACCAGGATCGCGCCCCCGCCAAGCAACGAGAGGATTCCTGCGGAAGAGAGCAGGATCCGCCCCGGGTGCTGCTCTTTCGCCACCGCCTCGACCACGCGTGGAAACAGCACCTGGCTCACGCTCAGGGTCAGGAAATACATGATCGTTCCGATCTTGTTCAGCCCGCCGTAGATTCCGCCGTCATGGCTGCTCAGGTAGTGCTCGGCGAGGATCACGTCCTGGTTGTAGAGGATCTGGATCCCGATGATGCCCGCCGCTGCCGTCAGCGAGAACCCGGCCATCACGCGGAGCTGAACCCGCGCACCGACACGTTTGAAGTGGTCGCGCAGGGTGTACAGACCGAGGACGAAGCTGAACATCAAACCGATGAGTACGGCCGCCATCGCACCCGACACTGCATAGCCCGCTTTCAGCAACAGGACGACGGCGATGGTGCGGACGACCAGCTCGAGGGACAGGTTGAGCGACAGAGCGGGAAACCTCTGAAGCCCCTGCAGGATGCCGCGCGGGATCGCGACCTGCCAGATCAGCGCGATCGAAAAACCAAGGATGAGGATCGGAATCGTCGACCCGAGGTGCTCGAAAGCCGCGATGGGGCGAGCGAGCAGAGCGGTCATGAGCACGGCGACCAGACAGGGGATGGCGACCAGCCGCGCGGTGCGAGTCAGCAGCGTGGCCAGGCCGGCGTCGCCGCGAGCCGCCAACGTGGCGGTGTAGCGGGCAAGGACGACGATCAGGATCAAAGCCGGCGCGGTGCCAACCGCGTAGACGGCG
>DATHDR010000368.1:0-4004 GCA_035318965.1 Verrucomicrobiia bacterium
GTCTTTCGGGTAAATCAAGATGCCGTTTCCTCCGGCAATCTTCAGCATCAGGCGCGGACCGTTGTCGTCGACCTCGATCCCAAGGGTCTCGCCGTAGAATTTTCTTGCTGCGGCCAGGTCATCGACCGAAAAGCCACTGAATGCTTTCGTGCTCCCGAACATTTCGCTCAGGCCTCTGTTTGCAGGACGGAGAGAATGTTGCCGGCCGGGTCTTTGAACCACGCGATGTCCGGGCCGCGATCGTGAGAGAGGCCTCGAGCGACGCCTTTCTTGTCGGTAATGCCTCCGTAATGCTCGAATTTGATGCCTTTTCCGGTCAGCTCGTCGACCGCCTGGTCGATGTTGTCGACGGGAAAGTTGAGCATCGTGTAAGTCGAGGGCTGGTGATCCTGCTTCGGATAGATCAGGATGCCGTTCCCGATCTTCAGCCGGATGCCGGCAGGGCTCTCCTCGATCGGAACGCCCAGCGTCTGGCCGTAGAACTCCTTGGCCACATCCAGGTCGTTCACCGAAAACCCGCTGAACGCGTGATCAACTTTCAACATGTTCGTATCCCCTCATCTGGTGCAGGAACTGTAGCGACTTCAGGCGCCGGTCCAGGTGATGCTCCAGCTGCGTGGTCAGCACGCCCTCGATCGAGTCCATGAGCTCGGGCGCCAGCTTCAGGCGCCGATATGTCTCCAGGTCGCCCGCGGCCATCAGCCGCAGCACCTTGATCGCCGCCAGCGGCACCTCATGCATCGCCGGCAGAGCGCACTGGTCGCAGAGAAAGCCGCCCGCCGCAGCGCTGAACGCCGCCGGCCTGGCCGACAGCGGGCGGTCGCAGGAAGTGCACGACCCCAGCTGCGGCGCGTAGCCCAGCAGGTCCAGCGCGGCCATCAGGAAATACGCGGAAGCCCGGCGCGGATCCGTCTCCCGCGCCAGCTCGTCCAGCGCCATCACCGCAAGTTCGTACACGCCGTCCACCGGGTGGCGGTCCTCGCACACCCGCTCCGCCAGCTCGGCGATCAGGGCCGCATGCGACATGCGCTCCACGTCACCGGCGATCCTCAGACCCGGCATCCGCTCCACCTGCGCCACCACGTCGAGCTCACCGCGACCTTTCGCGAGCAGCAGGTCGACATGGCTGTACAGCTCGAGCGACGGGCCCAGCTTCGATTCGGGCCGCCGCACCCCCTTCGCGATCGCCCCCACCTTGCCGTGCGTGCGGGTCAGGAACGTGAAGATCCGGTCGGCCTCGCCGTAGTCGAGCTTGCGCAGCACGACCGCCTGGTCACGATATGTGGCCAGTCTCTCTCTCCCTCTTTCCCCGCTTGTCCCGCGCAGGCTCCTCTTGTGGGCCGTCGCTCTCGTTTGACTGCGAGGGATGCGCCATACCTGACGCGGCGAGCGCCTCCGTCGGCCACGGCTGGTCGGCCGTGAGGCGGATGGTGAGGATGCGCCGGCCCTTCACCTTCTCCACGGTCCATTTCGCGCGCCCGCCCCTGAACGTGTCGCCCGGCACGGCGATCTTGCCCAGCACCGAATGGACGTAGCCGCCGACCGAGTCGTAGTCGCCCGACTCCTCGATGGCGAGCCCGAGTCGCGAGTTGAGCTCCTCGAGCGGGAAGGCCGCGTCGACGCGCGCCTCGTGGTCGTTGAGGATGATGAGCTCGTCCTCCTCCGCGGAGTCGTACTCATCGCGGATCTCGCCGACGATCTCCTCCAGCAGGTCCTCCAGGGTGACCATCCCGGCGGTGCCGCCGTATTCGTCCACCACGATCATCATGTGGACCTTCTTGGTCCGCATGTCGTGCAGCAGCTCATCAACCTTCTTCTGTTCAGGCGTGAACTCGATGGGACGGAGCATCTTGTCCATGTCGAACTTCTGCGAGCTCGACCGCGTGTAGAAGAGCAGCAGGTCCTTGGTGTGGATGAGGCCGACCACGTGGTCGATGTCCACGTCGCACACCGGCATCCGGGTGTGGTGATGCTCCTTGAAGAGCTTGACGATCTCCTTCAGCGGTGCATGTCGCTCGACGGCCACGATGTCGGTGCGCGGGATCATGATCTCGCGCACGGTCTTGTCGCCGATCTCGATGATGCCGTGGATCATCTGGTGCTCCTGCTCCTCGATCACGCCCTGCTCCTCGGAGACGTGGAGCATGCTGATGAGCTCCTCTTCAGTGAGGTAAGGAGCTCGAGCGGCGCGACCGCCGGTGAGGGCACGCGAGATCAACGTGACCGCCCACAGGATCGGGCCCAGAAAGCTCGCAAGACGGTCGACCGGACCGGCTGCCAGGAGCGCGACGCGCTCGGCGTGGGTGATTGCAAGCGTCTTGGGCGTGACCTCGGCGGCGATGAGCAGGATCACGGAGAGTACGAACGAGTTCAGCAGAGTGAGCCACAGGCGCCATCCGTCCGGCACGCCCCAGCGCGTAAACAGCGATTCGCTCAGCAGTGCGGTCGCGGTCGACGCGACGATGAGGGCAAGCGTGTTGACGAACAGAACCGTGGAAAGAAATCGGTTCGGGTCGGCGCGCAGCCGCTGCAGGATGCCCGCGGCCTTGCTGCCCTGTTCCGCAAGAAAGCGCACGCGCAGGCGGCCGACGGAGGTGAGTGCGGTCTCGGTGCCGCTGGCCATCGCCGCGATGACAAAGCACAGCAACAGAACGATGAGATCGAATACTTCCTGGCCCGTCATGACGAGAGGATTATCTGAAGAGCTCGCTGACGCTCCGGTTCTCGTGTACCCGGATGATCGCTTCAGCGAGCAGCGGCGCCACCGACAGCACCGTGAGGGGTGGGCCGAGCTTCTCGGGCGGGATGGGGACCGAGTCGGTGACGATCACCTGGTCAATGTCGGCGCTCCTCAATCTCTCGACGGCGTTGCCGGTGAGGACCGGATGCGTCGCCGCGACGAGCACCTTGTTCGCGCCCTGCGAGCGCAGCGCGATCGCGAGCTTGGCGATCGTACCGCCGGTTGTGATGATGTCCTCGACCACGACGCAGTCACGGCCCTTCACGTCACCTGAAACGGCGATCACCTCCACCTCGTCGTCGCTCGAGCGGCGCTTGTACCCGAACGCGATCGGCGCCGCCAGGTTGTTGGCGACTGCCTCTGCCCTGCGGCCACCGCCTGCGTCGGGGGCGACGATCGTGATGTGGTGCAGGTTCAGGGTCTTGAGGTGGTCGGCGATGATGTGGTGCGGTGAGAGGTGGTCGGTCGGGACGTCGAAGAAGCCTTCGATGGCTTCGGCGTGGAGGTCGAGCAAAAGCAGACGGTCTGCGCCCGCGAGCGTGATGAAGTTCGCGACCAGCTTGGCCGAGATCGGCTCGCGGGGCTGGGTCTTGCGCTCCTTGCGGGCATAGCCGTAGTAGGGGATGACCGCGGTGACGCGGCCGGCCGAGGCGCGGCGCAGCGCGTCGAGGATGATGAACAGCTCCATCAGATGCTCGTTCACGGGCGGCGAGGTGGGCTGGATAACGAACACGTCGTGACCGCGCATCGAGTCCTCGATCTTCACGTTGATCTCACCGTCGGGGAAGCGGCGCAGGCGGGGATCCGTGAGCGGCACGTCGAGCTTTTCCGAGATGCGTTGGGAAAGCTCAGGGTTGGCCGATCCGCCAATCAGCTTGAGCGCGCCCCACGGGGACGCCTCCTCCCCGGTGAACTCCACCGCGGTCGTCAATCTGCCGATCACTGGGCTTCCGAGCTGGAATCCACCGTTTTCCTCCGTACCACCCTAGCGGGAACTCCGACGACTGTCGCGCCGTCCGGCACGTCCTTGGTCACGACCGAGCCGGCCCCCGTGCGCGATTGCCTACCAAGTTTGACGGGCGCGACCAGCATCGTGTCCACGCCGATGAAGGCGCCGTCGCCGATCTTGGTTCGGTTCTTGTTCGACCCGTCGAAGTTGGCCGTGATCGTGCCGGCGCCGATGTTGGCGTCCTCCCCGAGGTCGGTGTCGCCGAGGTAGGAGACGTGGGGGACCTTGCTCCCCCGCCCCACCCTGGTCCGGACG
>DATHDR010000369.1:0-3441 GCA_035318965.1 Verrucomicrobiia bacterium
CGACTGGACCATCGTCTACGCGAGCGTGCTTACGGACGGCCCGGCCGATGGAGCTTTAGCGGTGCTTCCGGAGGGCGCGAGGCGTCGCATGTCGGAGAGGATCGCGCGCGAACGTGGCGGCGTGGATGGTCCAGGCCGCGACGGGTGTTCAACACAGCCGCAGCAGCGTTGGGATAACCGGCTCGACGCGGACCAGCGAAAGGACCCAGACGGCCACGAAAGTTACCTCTGATTCCCCGCGTTAAAGGAGCGTTGGTCCTGGGCAGCCGTTTTGACGGCACCCACCATAAGCGCCGCCGCAGCGTCATCTGACATCCCTTCGCCGGCCAAACGCCGCCAGGTCCAGAAGTCCAGGGCTAGCCCCACCGCCGCGCGCACACCTTTTGCCGGGCGGCCGTTGGGCGCGAAACCGGCCGCGAGGGTGTCGGCGAGGTAGGCGAATTGCTTGTCCATCCGAATCCTCATTACCGTGTCGAGGGCCGGCAAGACCAGGCGATCTCGTTGCAGGTTCTCAGTTGCTCGGGCATTCTTCCGGTACCACCTGTAGAGCGGTCCTAGGACCGCGCGCAGGCGTTCGTCCGGGCTGTCGAGTGCGAGCGCCGCAGATGGATCTGGCGGTGGATTTTTTTCCATCGAATGTTGTCCACACGCATCGAATAGCTCAGTTTCGTTCGGGAAGTGGTTGTAAACGGTCAGCCGCTGGACTCCGGCACGGCGTGCGATCTCGGCCACAGTCGCCTGTGCCGGCCCCACCTCCTGGTGGAGGGCTAACGTCGCTTCCACGATTCGCCGGCGGGTCTCAGCTTGCTTCTCCGCCCGGGCCTTCAGCTCGTACTTTCGGATTTGACTTGACATGGCGTTCATCCATCGTATAGCGTGACATATCACTGAACGCCACGTTTATTGAAAAGGAGCCTGGAAATGGCGACGACGCTAGCTCGAATCGTGGGTCCTCGGGACGGAAAGCTCGGAATATTGGGAGGGATCGGCGTTCGTTTCATGGTCGATGGCGCTGAGTCGGGAGGCGGCTTCTCTCTGGTCGAACACCCCATGGAGCCGCGCGCATTGGCTGCACCGATGCACCGGCACAGCCGGGAGGACGAGTACAGCTTTGTCCTACAAGGTCGAGTGGGGGCAGACCTCGGTGGCGAGATCGTCTACGGCGAGATTGGCGATCTGATCTTCAAGCCGCGCGGCCAGTGGCACACGTTCTGGAACGCAGGTGACACGCCTGCCCGCATCCTCGAGATCATCTCGCCTTCGGGCTTCGAGAAGTTCTTCGACACGATGGCGGAGCTGGCCGGTCGCGGCGAGCTCAACCCGGCCAGGTTGGTGGCTCTAGCCGCCGAGTACGGAACCGATGTCGACATCGACAGCGTCCCGCAGCTGGTCGCGGCGCATGGGCTCACGTTTGCCATGGGACCGTCGCACCAGTAACGACCAGATCGCCGGCGCGCTCGCAGTGAGCGCGCCACCCCATACCGCTACTTTTGAATGGGATGCCAACCAGGACGCGAATGTGGCAATTGCGCCCGTTCACGATCAGCCTCATCAATCCCTTGACCCGACTTTTCGCCGGATGGATGCCGGGATTCGGTCTCCTGACCTACCGTGGCCGAGCCACGGGCCGCATCTACCACCTTCCGATCAATGTCTTCGAGCGCGGCGAGCACTACATTTTTGTTCTGACCTATGGGTCAGAAAGCCAGTGGGTGAAGAACGTGCTGGCTGCCGGTGGATGCGAGATCCGCGTCCGCGGTCGTGACGTCCGCCTCGTTGAGCCCGAACTGATCATGAACCCCCCGTGGGAACTTCTACCGCGGCCTGTCCAACTGATCGAGCGCCTGGCCGGCGTCACCGAGTTTCTCCGCATGCGTGGGGCCTGACGCACGATAGAGATCGCTACGCGCCTTCCACCACTTCAAAGATGCGGTCGGCGACCAGTCCGTGGGCCTCGCGGTGAACGCGAATCGCTGCATCAGCGTCTGGCGCCTCAACCAGGCAGAACGCCTTGTGTTCCTTCTCGTCCACCCAGTATTTGAGGTACTTGACGCCGTAAGCGTCCTGCTTGGCCAGGTCGGCCTGGTGGGCCTGGGCGACATCCGCGGCGGTCGCGCCCTGCGGAAGGTTCTCGTGAACGTCCATGAATACGGGCATTGCTAAAACTCCTCGGTGTTTGTGTCCGCCGGCTACATGAAGCAGTCTAGGTGTGATGACCTGCGGCAACATCAACCATTTGGTCGATCTATTCAGCCAGTCGAGACCTGGACCAGGTCGTGCTCAAGGGCGAACAGAGTCGCGCCGGCCCGAGTCTTGACGCCGATCTTTCCGTACACATTGATCAGATGTGTATGCACCGTGGCCTCGGAAATGTGCAGGGCACTGGCTATCTCCTTGTTGGAATGCTCGCGGGCGAGCAACCGGAGCACATCCACCTCCCGGTCGGTCAGCCCCGCCGGCCAGCCACGGGCGGCGCGGGTGGGTTTCGAACGGTGCCCGGCGGCGCCAAGCACTGCATCCACCGCGCGCCGGTCGAGCTTGCCGGCCGACACCTCGCGGAGGAGCTCGCGCGCAGCGCCGTCTGCTTCAAGCGCCGGTCGCCATGCGCGCTCTTCCGTAATCGACTGGTACACCTCCGCGGCGCCGAGCAGGCGCGCTCCCAGCGGCAGAGCCGACGCCGGAAGGGCGCGGTGATAGCCGGATCCATCGATCCGTTCGTGGTGTAGCCCGGCGATCTCTCCAGCCGCTCGCAGCGCTGGGCTTACCGTGAGGATCCGCTGGGTGTGGTAGGCGTGGAGCCGAACCCTTGCCTGTTCAGACGGGTTGAGCGGGCCGGGCTTGTTCCACACCAGGTCGGGGATGCTGACGTTGCCCAGGTCGTGAACGTGGGCTGCCCGTCGGAGCGTGGTGATCTCGGCCTCGGCAAGTCCAACCGCCGATGCCGCCTGTTCGACCAGGCGCGCGACCTGCGGCGAATGCCCCCGCGTATACGGAGACTTGAGGTCGACGAAGTCGGCGAGGGCCCGGCATACCTCGTCCAGGTGCGCCGGCGAGACCCACAGATGGGGCTCGGGTTCCTCTGCCAACACGTCGTCCCAGACCGACTCACGCCCGATCTCGCCCAGCAGGTCGTGGCTGTTCTGCAGCCACAGCCGGGCGAACTCTGGGTCGAACTCACCACCGCTTCGGTCACGCACCGTGGCATCGGCGGCTGCGATCCCGCCGATCTGATGGTAGGTCTGCGCGACGTGAACAAGGTGGACAAGCCGCGCGATGGCCGATTGCTGGTCTCCTTGGGGCAGCCCGGGGAAGACCTTGCCATCCCAACGGGCGTAGGCATGGCGTAAAGCCTCGGTCACCCTGGGCGAGGCGCCCAGGCGAGCCGACAGCCGGACGGCAACATCGGCCACGCTGGCAAAGACTTCGGGAGCCGCACCACTG